>CAYTUA010000428.1:0-13442 GCA_964440855.1 uncultured Lentimicrobiaceae bacterium | reverse complement strand
TTGATCAGTTCGTCGGCCTCACGACGGGAGCATACGCCCGCATCGGCCAGGTATTTATTCAGGCGCACCAAGCCATCTTTTGGAACGGATGCTGCTGCTGGCTGCCCTTTGGAGCGGCCAAAAGGATTGGGGGTACGTTTTTTATATTTGGTGCGGGCGGCTCTGTCCTCCACTGGTTTGCGGCCCTTTGAAGGGGCTTTGGCATTGCCTTCTTCTCTGCGCTCGCGGCGTTCGGGTTTGCCTGTGTCACTTTTCCGTCCTGTTGAAGGACCTTTGCCTGTTGGTTTATTCTTCCTGTCGGGTCTTTGTCCCTGATTTTCTTTGCGATTCATCTTTAAAAATTTGGCTGCAAAGGTAGTTTGTTTTTGGGTATCGTACGAAAATTGTCCATAGACGGAGCCAGACCTGAACGTGGGAAGAAAATAGATTTTTAAAAAAATATGGCCCAACATTGACAATTCATCAAAAAATTACGACCTTTAAGGTGTTTTTTATGACCTATACCCTAAATCAACCTGGTAAAACCAAACAGCCTTAGACTATGGAAAATGAAAAAATTCTTACAATTGCCACACACACCTACCCACGCGCCCTGCTGTTGAAAGGCCGCCTCGAAATGGAAGGGATTGATTGCTTTTTGGCCAATGTTGGCAGTGTGCAAGGAAGCGTGCGGGTGCGCATCCGCGAAAGCGATGCCGAAAAGGCGTATCCCATCGTACGCGAAATGAGCGAAGCCACAGGCAGCGAAAAACAGATCACCGTGAAAACCCTGCGCAGTGTTAGACGCATTTTGGTGCCGGTTGATTTTTCGCCCATGAGCATCAATGCAGCCCACTATGCACTCGATCTGGCCAAAACCCTCAAGGCGGATATCCGTTTGTTGCACGTATGGTTCAGCAATGCCGGCGAGCCTTTTGCGCTCAATGAGGTGTATGCCTATCAGGTAAACTTCGAAGGCATATTGATCGAGCAGGAGGAAGAGGCACGTAAAAGGTGCGAGGAGCTTGTGCAAACACTGAAAAAACGCATTCGCCAGGAAAAAATCAGGGGTGTGGATATTGAATTTGACCTGATTCGTGGTGGAACCGTTGATTCCATCTTGTTGATTTCGGATGAGTACAAACCCGGTTTGCTGGTGATGGGTACCCGCGGACGCAACCGCGAAAGCCGCAACCTGCTGGGAAGCACCACGGCGCGCATCATTGAAAGCTGCTCGGTGCCCGTATTGGCCATCCCTGCCGATTATGAAAGCAAAGACTTCCGCCAGCCAAAAAAAATATTGTATGCCACCAATTTTGAACAGTCGGATTTTGCTGCCCTGCATCGCCTGATTGCCTTTGTGCGGCCTTTTGACGTGAAAATTTATTGTGTCCATGTCAACCTGAAAGATAATATTGCCCTGGACGCCTTGCGTATGAAGGGTATGCGTGAACATTTCAACAAGGAATACGGCGAATACGATATTGAATGCGGCCTGATTGAAAGCGACAACCTACTTAGCGGCATTGAAGATTTTATCAAAGAAAAGCAGATTGATGTGATCGCCATCGGTTCGCGCAAACGAAATTTGCTCGTTCAGCTCTTAAAACCAAGCCTTACCCGAAAGATATTGTTCCAAACGGCAATTCCGCTTTTTGTTTTTAAAGAAGGGGTGGGTTGATGGCATTGTATCAGTCGTATTAAAAACTAGCCTATGAAGAGTAAAAAAAAGCCCCAGCCCATTTATTTTGAAAAAACAGATGAGGCCGGAAACATCATTAAACGTATCCCAATGACTGCCGCTGATGATGATTGGATCAGGGCCGGCCGCTTGCGCGTGAAAGCGGAACAAGGCGATGCCGAAGCAGCTGCAAAACTCAGGGAAATGGAATCAACGGAACTCTACACCATTGATTTGGATGAGGATTGAAAAAATTTTACCTTGTTCAGGCATACAAAAGATTCTTTACCAATAAAATAATAAAGCCCTCAAAATGAGGGCTTTATACTTGTTTTCGTAGCCCCACCAGGACTCGAACCTGGATCTAAAGTTTAGGAAACTTCCATTCTATCCCTTGAACTATGGGGCCGCTTGGGGCTGCAAAATTAGCGCATTTTTTCTTTTGAGGCAACACCTTTTCTAATTCGGTGCATACAGCTTTGCTGCCTAATTTGTAGCTTTGTCCCCTAATCTTAATGCAAATACAAAATGATTACAAATACTTTGAAATTTACCCTTATGTTAATACTGACCATAGCCATTGCAGGCTGCGAGCAGCAAGCCGGTGTCCCGGCACCTATTGAACGCACCCATATGGACGAAAACTTTTCTCCTGCCGATGATTTCTTCCGCTATGTGAACAACGGCTGGCTTGAGACCAACCCCATGACGGACGAATACAGCCGTTATGGTGCCTTCGAAGAAGTAAGCAAACTAAACGACCAGCAATTAAACGAGCTGATTACGGCCATTCAAAAGGACAAGGTTGCCCCCCATGGCAGCAACCGACAGAAGATCAGGGATTTCTTCAACAGCGCCATGGATACCGTAAGTATTGAACAGGCAGGATTTACACCGCTGATACCTTTTATTGAGCGCATCAATGCCATTGATGACAAGGGTCAACTGCCTGCCGAAATTGGACAGCTTCATGCTATGGGCGTTCGTCCGCTTTTTGGCTTTTTTTCCACCCAGGACCGCAAAAATGTTGAAATGAATATCGCCAGCTTCAGCCAGGGAGGCCTTGGCATGACCGACCGCGAGTATTACCTCAAGGATGATGCCCGCACCCTGGAGATCAGGACAGCCTATAAGGATTTTGTCAAAACACTTTTCAGCTTGGTTGGCTATCCCGACCATGCAGCCCATGCTGCCATGGAAGCCGTTATGGAAATTGAAACCCGCCTTGCAGCAGCATCCATGACCCGTGTTGAACTTCGCGACCGTGAAGCCACTTACAACAAAATGAGCATGGATGAGCTGCGTAGCCTGGCACCCGCTTTTGACTGGGAAGCTTACACAAATGCCATCGGCGTCCAAATTGACGAACTCAATGTGTCGCAACCTGTTTTTGCTGGAGAAGTATCGAAGCTGATAGAGGAATTCCCGCTTGACCACTGGCGAACCTACTTAAAATGGAACCTGTTGCGCAGCAATGCTTCCTATCTGTCAAGCGAATTCGACCAGGCTTCTTTTGATTTTTACGGAAAGATGCTCCGGGGCACACAGGCACAACGGGAGCGCTGGAAAAGAGCTATTTCAACTCTCAACAGTGCTGTGGGCGAAGCTGTGGGCGAGGAATATGTGGCACGGCATTTCCCGGCAGAGGCCAAACAACGCATGGAAGAACTGGTTGGCTACCTGCGCCTGGCCTTTTCGCAACGCATCGACAAGCTCGAATGGATGAGTGATGAAACAAAAGAAAAGGCACAGGATAAACTCCAAACTATCAATGTAAAAATTGGGTATCCAGACACATGGCGTGATTATTCCATGATGGAAATCAAAAACCAACCCTATGTATTGAATAGCTTCGAAGCAAACCGATTTGGCTTTGAGCGCAACATAGAGAAAATTGGCAAGCCTGTTGACCGCAACGAATGGTTTATGAGCCCACAAACAGTAAATGCCTACTACAGCCCTACCCTCAACGAGATTGTTTTCCCGGCAGGGATACTGCAGCCTCCTTTCTTTTTCATGCATGGCGACGATGCCGTTAATTTTGGCGCCATTGGCATGGTGATCGGACATGAGATGACCCATGGTTTTGATGATCAGGGACGCAAATTTGCTGCTGACGGTAATATGGCAGACTGGTGGACAGCGGAAGATGCCGAAGGTTTCGAAGCCAGGGCAGCCGTTTTGCGCAACCAATATGACAATTATGTTTTCCTCGACACCGTGAACCTGATAGGTAAGCTCACCATTGGCGAAAATATTGCCGATCTGGGCGGACTGACCATCTCGTATCAGGCCCTGCAGAACAAGCTTGAAAAGGACGGCCAACCCGGATTGATTGATGGCTTTACGCCTGAACAGCGCTACTTTATTGCCTATGCACAGGTGTGGCGAAACCACATCCGCGAACAGGAGTTGCGCAGGCAAATCAGCGAAGGCCCCCACCCTCCAGGCGAAGCACGCGTAAATGGCATCGTGTATAATCTACAGGACTTTTATGATGCCTTTGGCCTCGACAACACCGGCAAGCGCTTTATCGCACCCGAAAAAAGGGCCAAAATTTGGTAGGCAGATTGCTTGTTGCATGGCTTAGTTCCCTCAATTCAAAGATAAATAGCCTACATTTACCCCTGTTAAAGTTAAAAAAAAGTCATGTCAGATACCCAACCGAAACTCTTTCTACTCGATGCCATGGCATTGATTTACAGGGCCTATTTTGCCCTGAACAAAAATCCGCGTATCAACTCCAAAGGATTGAACACCTCAGCGATCCTGGGTTTTACCAATACGCTGTATGAAGTACTTAAAAACGAAAAACCCACCCATATCGGCGTGGCTTTTGATACCATAGCCCCCACACAGCGCCATATCGATTTTACGGCCTACAAGGCCAACCGCGAAAAAATGCCCGAAGACATTGCAAAGGCAATCCCTTATATCATTGAGCTGGTAAAAGGCTTTAACATCCCCCTGCTGATGGTGGATGGCTACGAAGCAGACGATGTGATTGGTACACTGGCCAAAGCCGCCGAAAAGCAAGGTTTTGTAACCTATATGATGACCCCCGACAAAGATTTTGGCCAATTGGTTTCGCCCAATATATTTATGTATAAACCCGCCCGCGGGGGCGAAAAGCCGGTGATCATGGGTGTGGACGAAGTGTGCGAACGCTACGGAATCAGTACACCCGAGCAGTTTATTGATATTTTGGGCTTGTGGGGAGATAGCTCCGACAACATTCCCGGTGTGCCAGGAATTGGCGAAAAAACCGCCGCCAAACTGATTGCTGAATTCGGTTCGGTGGAAGAGTTGCTCAATAATACGGACAAACTCAAAGGCAAGCAAAAGGAAAACCTCGAGCAGTTTGCTGATCAGGCTAGGCAATCCAAGCAGCTGGCAACAATTATTACCGAAGTGCCCATTGACTTTGATCCGGATGCCCTCAGGACGGAAACACCCAATCTGGAGAAATTGCAAGAATTGTTTGACGAACTGGAGTTCCGCAATTTTGCCCGCCGCTTGTTTGGCGATGCCATGCAACAGTCAGAAAAACCGGCAGCAAACGACCAGGCCGATTTGTTCAGCGGGCTAGCCCCTGCTGAGGTGGAAGCAGCCATGACAACCGAAACCAAGACAATCGACAATACCGACCATAATTACCACCTCATTGAGACGGAAGCGCAAATCGATGAATTGGTTGCACTTCTATCCGGGCAAAAAAGCTTTTGTTTTGACACAGAAACCACCGATGTGGACACCCATACAGCCGAATTGGTTGGGATGGCTTTTGCCATAAAATCACACGAGGCCTGGTATGTGCCACTGCCTGAAAACTACCACGAGTGCCAGCAAATCGTGAACAGGTTTAAGGCTGTTTTTGAAGACGAAAATATCGAAAAAACAGGCCAAAACCTTAAATATGACATGGCGGTGCTGCGCTGGTACGACATCACGGTGAAAGGCCCCTTGTTCGATACCATGATCGCCCACTACCTGATTGAGCCCGACCAGCGACACAATATGGATTATCTGGCCGCGACTTATCTCAACTACAAAACCGTCTCGATAGAATCGCTGATCGGGAAAAAGGGCAAGTCGCAGGGCAGTATGCGCGATGTGCCACCCGAACAGGTGAAGGAATATGCAGGTGAAGATGCCGACATCACCCTGCAACTGCGCCAGGTGTTTGAGCCTCTGCTGGAAATACACAGCCTGATGAAATTGTTCCGCGAAACCGAGATGCCCCTGGTGCGTGTGCTCGCTGCTATGGAAGCCGAAGGGGTGCGCATTGATACTGCTGCCTTGGCCGAATTTAGCGAAACCCTTGGCAAGGAGATTGTTACAACCGAGAAAGCCATTCTTGAGGAGGCCGGCACCGAATTCAATATCGGGTCGCCCAAACAATTGGGGGAGGTGCTTTTTGAAAAACTGGGCATAAAAACCAATGCCAAAAAAACAAAAAGCGGCCAATATTCTACGGCCGAAGATGTATTGAGCAAGCTGGCCCACGAGCATCCCATCATCCCCATGATTTTGGATTACCGCTCACTTACCAAGCTCAAATCCACCTATGTGGATGCCTTGCCCAATTTGTTGAGTCAACGCGACAACCGTATTCATACTTCTTACAACCAGGCTGTTGCCGCCACTGGCAGGCTCAGCTCCAACAATCCAAACCTGCAGAATATCCCCATCCGGACCGAAAGAGGGCGCGAAATACGCAAGGCATTTGTGCCGCGCAATGACGATTTTGTGTTGCTGGCTGCCGACTATTCGCAAATTGAATTGCGCATCATTGCCCACCTGAGCGAAGATGAGGGCATGATTGCCGCCTTTAACAAGGGATTGGATATTCACACAGCTACAGCTGCCAAAGTGTATGGCATCGGGCTGGAGGAGGTTGACCGCGATATGCGCAGCAAGGCCAAGATGGTGAATTTCGGTATTATATATGGCATTTCTGCCTTTGGCCTTTCCGAAAGGCTGGGCATCCCACGGGGCGAGGCTGCCGACATCATCAAGAGCTATTTCAAGGAGTATCCGGGCATAAAAGCCTATATGGAGAATCAAATTCAATTTGCGCGCAAGCATGGATTTGTAGAAACCATGCTGGGGCGCAGGCGATTGTTGCGCGACATCAATTCGTCCAATGCAGTGGTGCGTGGTTTTGCCGAACGCAACGCCATCAATGCTCCCATTCAGGGCTCATCGGCCGATATGATCAAAATGGCCATGATCCGCATTCACGAAACAATGGAAAAGGAAAAAATGCAATCGCGCATGATTTTGCAGGTTCATGACGAGTTGGTTTTTGATGCCTTTAAAGCGGAAACCGACGCCTTAAAACCCATCGTTGAAAAGCATATGAAAGAAGCTATGCCCCTGCGTGTGCCTGTGGTGGTGGAAATGAATACAGGTACAAATTGGCTGGAGGCGCATTGAGGTGTAGCATTTGAATACTTTGCCACGTGAAATGAATTGGGTGTTTTGGATTTTTTTATGCAGTGAAATAATAAGAGAGCATGGAAAAGGGGTGTGTACTTATAGGTGGAAACAGAGATTATATTGCCAATATTCGCTCGTTAGGGGTAAATCAAGGAGAGGGCCTTTCGTTAAACAGAATGTTGATTCTTAAAAAAAACTTCAATAAAATACGTCTGGCGATAAACAATAGCCGTTTGACGAAAAAGTTTTAAAAAAAGTTTGAATCAGCGTTTATTTGCTTCATGTTTTTGTTCAACCTAAAATTTGAAAAATATGAAAACAAAGAAAATGATTTTTATTTCGGCGGTTAGTTTATTGTTGATAATTTCTAGCTGCACTGTAATTTCATTCTATCCGCTTTATACCGATGATGTTTTGATTAGAAATGATAAAATTATTGGGAAATGGGAAACCTATGAAGGATTATTCGGCGAGTCGAAAACTTTGGTTTGGGAAATCAACTTTAATGATGAAAAGTGGATAAAAAAGCATAATGTCCCATTTGATAGAGGTAGTGGAAAAGAGCCTAACAAATTCGCTTATTCATTATTATTATATTACGCAGCTAATCCAGATAAAGCAACAGAATTTCAATTGCATTTAGTAGAATTAGACGGTATAACATATATCGACTTTTTCCCTGAAAAGTGGGGAGCAGAAAATACTATTTTAGATTTTCATTTAATGGGCGTGCATACTTTTGCAAAGATTAATATTGAAAATGACAGTATTGTTATCAACTGGTTTGATTCAGAGTGGTTTGCAGATAAGCTTGAGAACAATAAGATTCGTATTAAGCATGAAAAAAACAGTGCAAATATTCTGTTAACAGCTCAACCAAAGGAATTGCAAAAGTTTGTGTCAAAGTATTCAAACGATGAAGAGGCTTTTGATGATGGTTTTCAATTTACCTTAAAACCTCAAAAATGAGTATTCTAAATAAATATAAAATTTACAGGATTTTGTTTCATGTCCTGTTTTGGGTTCTTTCAATTCTTGCATTTGCTTTTATTTTCAAACTTTCAGATGTTATTTCCAGTTTAGATGTTATCTATTCCATATTTTTTCATATTGCAGTTTTGACGGGTGTATATTTGAATTTTTTTGGAATAAAAAAATGGATTGTAAAGAACTGTTACTTAAGATATTCTATTTTTGCTATAACAATAATTGCTTTTACAGTTTTTCTGAATCATTATACTTTTGAGGTGCTCGTTGATTTGGTATTACCCGATTACTATTTCGTTTCTCAGTTTAATTTTTGTGAAACAACTGTAATAATAACCGCATATTTAATTATTACAACTGCTACAAAACTATCAAAATAATGGTTTGAATTGCACAGAATGAATCAGCGCATGGTTAAGGAAGAGAAAGAAAAACTGGATAGCGAACTTCACAATTTGAAAGCTCAGATTAATCCGCATTTTTTGTTTAACAGCCTAAATGTAATATACTCATTAGCATTAAAGAATGATAAATTAACGGCAGAAGTTGTCTTGAAACTTTCAGATATCCTGAGGTATGTTATTTATGATTCTACCCAGGACAAAGTAACTCTGGAATCGGAAGTATCATTGCTTAAAAAATATATTGAGTTGCAAAAATACAGAGTTGAGGATTCTGCTGCTATCAGCTTCATCAGCAATGTAGAGGAGGATGTAAAAATTGCCCCATTAATATTTTTAACTTTGGTCGAAAATAGTTACAAGCATGGAATAAAAAGCGATACTGAGAATGTTTTTATCAACATCACACTGAATTCTGATGCCGAAAAAATTACTTTTGAGATTGAAAACAACAAGTCCAAAGCAAATACGAATAGCAGTAACCCAAACGGACTGGGATTGGATAATATAAAAAGGAGATTAAAGATTCAATATCCTGACAGACACAAGTTTGAAGTGTATGATAGTAAAAACACTTTTAAGGTTTGTTTAGAAATAGAACATGAAAAAAGTTAATTGCATAATAGTAGATGACGAGCCGGCATCAAGGGATGTGCTTAAAAGGTATATTGCCGACACTGAAACCTTAAATCTTGTGTCGGAATGCAAGAATGCCATTGAAGCAAATGAGGTGATAAAAAGTGAGGTTATCAATTTGATGTTTCTTGATATAAATATGCCTAAGATTTCGGGCTTGCAATTTTTAAAGTCGCTTCCCTCACCACCAAAAGTGATTTTTACAACGGCGTATCCTGAATTTGCGGTCGAGGGTTTTGAACTTGATGCCGTTGACTACCTTTTAAAACCCTTTTCGTTTGAACGATTCTTAAAAGCCGTGAATAAATACTCATATTCTGCTGATAGTGAAACCGTGTTGAATAGCAGAACCATACATTTAAAATCTGAAAAGAAATTATACAGAGTGCCTGTTAGCGATATTCTATATTTAGAAGCCATAGGAGATTATGTAAAAGTTGTTTTTGGCGAGCAATCAATAGTTGTTCATAGTACGTTTCAGGACATATTAGAACAATTCTCACATCTGGATATAACAAGGATACACCGCTCGTTTGCCATCGCAATTGATAAATTTGACCATATCGAAGGAAATCAAATATTTATAAGAAAAAAAACATTGCCAATTGGGAAAGCCTATAAGAAAGATTTATTAGAGAAACTCGAAAAAGGAATATAGCTAAGCCTCGAACACAGGTTCTAACCAATTTTGAATGAATGGGTTCAGTAAACAGTTTGGAATGTGGTGAAAGGGATTAGCGGAGGATAAACTCCATGTCCCATTCCCAAAAAATAATTGACCGCATGAGGCTCTGGGTAATGTATAACCTGTCATGTACGAAAAGAAAATTAGTTTAACCCAAGCAATTCAAAATGTCTACTTTTTAACTGTACTATTTTTGGGGGAGCTTACATATGTATTAGCGGATAATAAAAATCCATAAGCCTGTTCAATTACCCATGCTCCGTCCTGCGGATAATCTCCTCCTGCAAGGCCTCACCCAAATCGTTGAAATAATCGGAATAGCCGGCCACGCGAACTATCAGATCGCGGTGTTTTTCGGGATGCTTTTGTGCATCGCGCAGGGTGTCGGCATCCACCACGTTGAATTGTATGTGGTGCCCGCCCAGCCTGAACCAGCTGCGGATAAGTGCCGAAAGTTTGTCAAGGGCTTCTTCGCCGGCAAAGAATTCCGGGGCAAATTTCTGGTTCAACAAGGTGCCGCCGGTCAGGCTGTGGTCAATCTTCGCCGCTGACTGCAACACCGCCACTGGCCCTTTGGTGTCGGCCCCCTGCACCGGACTGATGCCTTCGCTTAGGGGTTCGCCCTGCAAGCGGCCATCGGGCATGGCGCCAATCACGCTGCCAAAATATACATGCGAGGTGGTGGGCAACATATTGATGCGAAACTTCCCGCCACGGAACGTTGGCCTGCCATCCACTGCATTGAAGAAACTCCTGAAAACCAGTTCGGCATGGCGATCGGCCTGGGGGTTGTTGTTGCCCCATTTAGGGCTGTCGTAAATCAATCTGTGCCGCAGGCTTTCGTTGCCAACATAATTTTTTTGCATGGCTTCGAGCAGATGTTCCATACTAACAGCCTTTTCTGTATAAACCCATTTTTCAATAGCCACCAGGTTATCGGTGATGCTGCCCAGTCCCACGCCCTGCAAATAACTCGTGTTGTAGCGCGCCCCACCGGCATTGTAATCTTTGGCGTTGGCAATGCAATCGTCTATAAAAAGCGACAGGAAAGGGGCCGGCATAAATTCGGCATACAGTTTTTCGATGCGGTTGTTACCGGCAATTTTCAGGTCGATAAAATAGTTCAACTGCTTTTCAAAGGCAGAAACCAATTGTTCAAAAGTCTCAAAATGGCGTACATCACCAGTTTCTGGCCCTGTTTGCCTTGCTGTGCGCGGGTCGAAGCCGTTGTGCAGCGTAATTTCGAGCACCTTGTTCAGGTTGAAATAGCCCGAAAGCGTATAGGCTTCCGTACCAAAAGCCCCCGTTTCGACGCAGCCGCTGGCGCCGCCATTCCGTGCATCGGTGATGGATTTTCCCTGCCTGAGCAATTGTTTGATGATGCCATCGGTATTGAAAAAGGAAGGCTGCCCAAAGCCTGTTTTGGTAATGCGCAGTGCCCGTTTGATAAACAAATCCGGATTTTTCACGCTTAGCTGCACCATGGAAGAGGGCTGCAGCAAGCGCATTTCCTCAATCACGTCCAAAAGCAAAAAACTAAGCTCGTTCACGGCATCCAACCCCTCTTCGGTCAAGCCCCCCAGGTTGATCAGCGCAAAATCGGTATAGGTATTGCTTTCCTGTGCCGTGATGCCCATTTTGGGTGGCGAAGGGTGGTTGTTGAATTTGATCCAAAAGGCTTGCAACAGCTCGCGCGCCCTTTCTTCGGTAAGTGTGCCGGCAGCCCTTTCCTTTTGGTAAAATGGCAGCAAATGCTGGTCGAGGCGCCCCGGATTGAAAGCGTCCCAAGGGTTTAGCTCTGTGATTACGCCTATGTGGATAAACCAATAATGTTGCAAGGCTTCGTGGAAGGTTTCCGGGGCCTGTGCAGGCACTTTGCGACAGATCCGAATCATATCAATCAGTTCATTGAGCCGCTGGTCATTGCTTTCGGCGGAGGCCATTTGCTGCAGTGCTTCGGCATGGCGCTGTGCATAATCCACGATCGCTTTTGCCGCTATTTCCATAGCACGTAACTGAGCTGCCTTATCGGGTGACTTATTGATTTTGTGTGAGATTTCAATTTCTTTCAGCAAATCGTTCATGCCTTTTTGGAACAATTGCTTTCCGGCCACGGTATGACCGGGCGCCCTTTGTTCCTGAAATTCGGTGAAAACCCCGGCTTCGTAGGCCTGCTTCCATTCGTTGGTCATGGCACCAAAAACACGGTCTCGTTGGGTCTTGCCTTTCCAAAATGGAATAATGGTATCACGATACAGCTGTTTTGTGGCTTCGTCCACCTTAAAGGAAACTTTCGGGCGCTCATGCAATAGTTGCAAGTCCCCTTCAGAATGCACCGATATTTCAGGATAGGTGGGCGTGGCTTTGGGTGCAGGGCCCCTTTCGCCCACAATCAGCTCATCGGGTAAAATGCACATTTCCTTTTTCAGCATAATGTGCCTGAAAGCTTGTGCGCGTTGAACGGCAACTGGTTCAGCTGCAGCCACACCCGATTGGTAAAATTCGGTTACCAGTTTCGCCCGTTCGGCCGATAGCGTATTGATGGCTTCAAGACTTTGCGCTCTTAATTTTTTGATGCGATCGTTCATTTTCATATTCTTTTAGATGGATTAACCTCCAATGCTAATCACTGGCACCGAGCTCATGAAAAACTGCTTAATTTCTTCTGCTTTTTCGTGTGTATAAGCTTTTGTCCCGATTGCAGGGGCCACTCTGCCTATGCGGGCATGCTTGGCCTCAGCCAGGTTGTGGTAAGGCAGCAAGTCAAGCCTTTCAAAACCCTTGTTGTTTTCCAGCAGTTCCTTGATGGCCGACAAATTGGCGGGGCTATCTGTAATGCCCGGAATTAGTGGTAACCTGAGGATAATTCTTTCGTTTTGACTCAAGAGCCAATATAGGTTTTTGAGGATGTTGCGATTGCTTTTTCCGGTATGCCGGATGTGTAAATTATCGTCAAGAAGTTTGATGTCAAACAAAAATAAATCGGTGTAATGGTTTATTTCCTTAAGGGCTTCAAGGGATGCATAGCCGCTGGTATCAAGTGCTGTATGTATATTGTTTTGCTTGCACAATTGCAGAATCTCTGTTGCAAAACCCACTTGCATCAAAGGTTCGCCCCCCGAAAGTGTAATCCCACCACCTGATTCTTCAAAGAATGTTTTATCGGCCAATGCCCGCTCAAGAATTTCACTTGCATGCATTTCGTAGCCAACTACTTCCTCTACTTCGAAATTTTTCTCACCCACTTTTTGACAACGCTTTACAATTTGTTTTTCAGGTGAGCGACTCTCGGGGTTGTGGCACCAAAAGCAATTGAGCGGACAACCCTTCAGGAAGACCGTTAAGCGTATGCCCGGCCCATCATGCACTGAAAAACTCCTGATGTCGAAAACCATGCCTTTCATTTGACGAATATAAATTACTTATTTTAAGCGAGATGCATATACTGTTAGCATATAACATCCTGATTAGAAAAATTAGAAAAGAGAAGGGGTGCTGCAATCAGCAAATCCAGCAGGCAAAAAGGCCTTTGCCATTGTTATGATATAATGTGGAAATATATTGCGCTTGCACGGCCAATGGAATTTTAGCAAAGATAGTCCGTTTTGCCCGTTTTGCAATAATTTTATTT
>CAYTUA010000427.1:0-2612 GCA_964440855.1 uncultured Lentimicrobiaceae bacterium | reverse complement strand
TTGGCTATTACGGTTCGAATTGTGCCAGTGATTTCGGTCGGTTAGTGCCAGTGATTTCGGTTCAAACTGTGCCAGTTTTGGCGGCGGCGGTGTGACGGATTGCGTTTCGTTTTGTGCCACTTTTACCGTTTTGTTTTGTGCCACTTTGAAAGATCAAGTAAAAACCGCTATATCGCAGAAAAAATACTACGATATGGCAAACACACTTGATCCTATGGATTTAAAACAAATTATCACCTTACACCTTGGCGGCTGCAGTAACCGCAACATTGCCCGTGCTTTAGATATTTCGCGCAACACGGTCAATTCCTACATGAGGCTTTTTCAAGCATGCGATTATGGTATGCAGGAGCTGCTTGAGATGGAAACCCACTCATTAAAAGAGCTTTTTCCTTCACATACCACCATTGTGAATGACCGCTATAACGAATTAATGATCTACTTCCAGAAGGTTAACCGGGCACGCAACCACCCCGGTTTCACATTTTTATATCATTATAACGAGTATAAGCAACAGGTGCGCGAGCCTTATGGATATACCCAGTTTATGGAACACTACAGGCGCAAATATGCTAAAGAGAAAGGTTCCATGAAGCTGGAGCACCAGGCGGGCAATGAAGTATTTATCGATTTTGCGGGCAAAAAACTGCACATCATCGACCGCCAAACAGGCGAACTGCTGCCGGTAGAGGTTTTTGTAACCATATTGCCCAGCAGCCAGTACACCTATATTGAAGCGTGCATGAGCCAAAAGCGCGAGGATATGATTGCCTGCATGGGCAATGCATTGTCGTACTATGGTGGGGTGCCAAAGGCCATTGTGTCCGACAATTTAAAATCGGCAGTAACCAGGGCAAGTAAATACGAACCTGAGATCAACCGTACTTTTAAAGATTTTGCACAACATTACAATTGTGTGATCAATCCTACGCGCAGTTATTCACCCCAAGACAAAGCCCTTGTAGAGAATGCTGTACAGCTGGCTTACCAGCGTATTTACCATCCCATGCGCGAAATGGATTTCTTTTCGTTAAGTGACCTCAACAACGAGATATGGCGGTTGTTGGACCAGTACAACGACTTGTTGTTCCAGCGCAAAGAAGCCAGCCGCAAAGAGCTTTTCCAGGCCATAGAACGCAGCTATTTAAAACCTCTTCCTTCATCCCCCTTTGAAATAAAGGACTACAAACGGGCCAAGGTGCAAAAGATCGGGTATGTTTACTTCTCGCCGGACAAATGTTACTATAGTGTCCCTTACCGGTACATTGGCAGCACTACACAAATACATTACACAAGATCAACGGTTGAGGTGTTTTACAACAATGAACGTATTGCCTCGCATATGCGCAAGCCCACAAAGGGCACGTATATTACCAACAAAGACCATTTAAGCAGCACGCATAAAGCCTACAGCGACTGGAGCCCGGACTTTTTTAAATCAATGGCGGCAAAGCACGGCAGCAATGTCCTTGCTTGCATCGTTGAAGTGTTGGCAAAGGATGAATACCCGGAAACGGCCTACAAAAAGGCGATGGGCATTATCCAGTACCACCGGGCTTATGGTTCCCAAAGGCTTGACAATGCCTGTAATAGGGCTTTGCTGGCTGGAACCTGTTCTTACAAGCGGATCGGAAACATCCTGCACAACGGGCTTGACAAAGCAAGTTTTGATCAAGAGCAATCCAACACTGCCAAGTCCCATATCCCAAAACACGAAAACCAGCGGGGTGCAGATGCTTATCCTTAACCCTGGTGCAACATTTTAATAACAATCAAAAAATCAGACAAAAATGAACAACAATCAAACGATTGAAAAACTCAAGCACATGCGTTTAAGCGCTATGGCAGACCTTCACTTGCAACATGTTAAAAGCAATCAATTTAACAGTGTCACCCCCGATGAGTACCTGGCCTTGTTGACAGATCATGAGTGGGAAGACCGGCAAGACAAGAAGATCAGCAGGTTGACAACCCAAGCCAATTTCAGGCAAAAAGCTACCATTGCACAGGTAAGCTTTACCGAAAACAGAAACCTTGACAAGAACATGTTTAACCGGCTCAGTACGCTGGACTTTATCAAGAAACAAGAAAACATTATCCTTACCGGGGCCTCTGGTGTGGGGAAAAGCTATCTGGCACAGGCATTGGGAAATCAGGCTTGCATGATGGGATACAAGGTACTATACACCAATACGGCCCGATTGTTCACACGGTTAAAACTCTCGAAAGTTGACGGCACTTACATCAAAGAACTGAACAAACTTACAAAAACCGATTTGCTCATCCTCGACGATTTTGGCTTGCATGCCTTTGATAATCATGCACGCGAAGCACTCATGGATATTATTGACGACCGTTTTAACAAAACCTCGACCATTGTATCTTCGCAGATCCCGGTATCGGTCTGGTACGATATCATTGGCGAAGGAACCATTGCAGATGCTATTCTGGATAGGTTGGTCAACTCATCTCACAGGATCGACCTTAAAGGAGAGTCGCTAAGAAAAGGAATATTAAAAAATGAATAACTGAAAAATTATGTATCATTGCAGCATCTTTCAAAGTGGCACGGTTTGACCGAAACGCCTGGCACGGTCTGACCGAAATAACCA
>CAYTUA010000426.1:0-5659 GCA_964440855.1 uncultured Lentimicrobiaceae bacterium | reverse complement strand
TGGACGATATGATCGTTTTCAGGGCAAATGGCACTTTTCTGGTTACAAAAGTAACGGGAAAAGTATTTGTGGGGGAGGATATTATCCATATTGATGTGTTCAGGAAAAACGATGATCGCACCGTATACAATATGGTTTACCGCGATGGCCGCAAAGGGCCGTGGCACATCAAGCGCTTTTCGGTTTTGGGCGTTACCCGCGACAAGGAATACGATTTGACAGCAGGCACACCAGACTCGAAAGTAGTATATTTTACGGCCAATCCCAATGGGGAAGCCGAAATTATCAAAGTGTTGCTCAGGCCCCGGCCCCGTCTTAAAAAAACCAGCCTTGAATTTGATTTCGCTGAGCTGGCCATCAAAGGCCGAAGCTCAAAGGGCAATATCCTGACCAAAAACCCGATCAAGCAAATTACCAAAAGGGAAGACGGTGTTTCTACCTTGGGGGCACGTGATATCTGGTATGACGAAACCGTGAAGAGGCTGAATACTGATGAAAGGGGGCAGTACCTCGGGGCGTTTATTGGCGACGACCGCATCCTGAGCATCATGGGCAATGGTGAAATGAAACTCAGTAGCTTTGAGCTGTCAACCCATTTTGATGAAGATTTACGCATGATCCGCAAATTCAATTCACAGGAGGTGATTTCTACCGTCTATTTTGATGGTGAAAGTAAGAAACACTACCTGAAACGATTTACACTGGAAGCAGATATGCCTGTCAATAAGCGCTTCAGCATTTTAAATGAGCATCCCGAATCCAAAATGATGTTTATTCTTTTTGATGAACTGCCGCGCCTGCAATTGACTTTTAAACCCAATACAAAAGGCAAGATTCCAGAGGCAGAGGAGATTAATGTGGCTGAGTTTATAGCCGTTAAAAGTTATAAAGCCAAAGGTAAAAGACTGTCAACCCACGAAATTGACCAGATAGTAACACTGGAGCCTCTGAAAGCAGAAACCTCCGGTGAGGAAACCAACGGCTCTGAAGAAGAAGGTTTGGAAGTAGTCGCTGATGTTGAACCAAAAGCTGATAGCAAAAAAACACCAGCAGAGACCCAAGCTAAAGCAGCGCTTACTGAGCCGCCTGAAAACGAGGCAGAGGATAAGCCGGAAGATGAAAAGCAAGCGGGCAAAAACAATGAGCCTCCTTTGCAGATGGAGTTGGAGTTCTGATTACTGCTGATTATCAATAACCGGCAGCCATGCCATCCTTGCGCGATTCGGAAGCGCCATAATACACTTCATTAACGGGGTCCCAAAGTATGGCCTGATAGCCACCATAGGGGCCTACTGCCCATTGTATGGTATGCCCTTTTTCGATGAGTTCGCGGATGGTTTCGTAGGGCCAGCCCGACTCCAGGTTGAGTGTTCCCCCATCTGTCATTACCTGCCCTGTTGGCTGCGACGAGCCAAAATGGTGAATACGCGGCGCATCGCCTGCTTCCTGCAACCCCATGCCAAAATCAACCATATTGATGATAATTTGCGCGTGGCCTTGTGGTTGCATGCCACCTCCCATCACGCCAAAACTCATAAAAGCTTCCCCTTCTTTGGTCACAAAACCGGGTATAATGGTGTGAAAAGGGCGCTTGCCTGGTGCATAGGAATTGAAATGGCCCGATTGCAGGGTAAAGCCTTCGCCGCGGTTTTGCAGCACAAATCCCAGTCCGGTAGGGGTCATGCCACTACCCATGCCACGGTAATTGCTTTGGATAAGCGAAATCATATTGCCCCATTGGTCGGCCACCGTCAGGTAAATGGTGTTGGGCCCTTCAGGAACACCGGCTTCCACTTTTCGGGCTGCCTTGTCGGGCTTGATAAGTTCGCGCCTTTGCTTGGCATAGGGCTTTGAGATAAGCTCGCGCAGCGGAACAGGACCGAAATCCATATCAGCATAGTATTTTGCGCGGTCAGCGTAGGCCAGCTTTTTGGCTTCCACAAAATGATGGATGTATTCGGCACTGTAGAAACCCATGCCGGCCAGGTCAAAGCCTTCGAGTAGGTTCAAAAGTTGCAAAGTGGCAATACCCTGGCCATTTGGGGGCAATTGCCAAACGTCATAACCCCTGTAATTGGTTGAAACAGGTTCAACCCACTCACCCGCATGTGCTGCCAAATCGTCATAGCTTAAAAAACCACCATTGTCGGCCATATATTGATCAATTGTACGGGCAATATCCCCTTTGTAAAAAGCCTCCCTGCCTCCCTTTACCAGTTGTTCATAGGTATTGGCCAGGTCCGGGTTTCGGAATATTTCACCTTTGGCGGGCATTTTGCCTGTAGGCATATAGGTTTCCTTAAAATTGGGGAAACGCTCAAAACGGGAGGCAGAACGTTCGAGGTAGTAGGCGATAAGCTCGGTTACCGGAAAGCCTTCACGCGCGTAGCTGATGCCGGGTTGCAATATCTCATCCATGCCAAGTTTGCCAAATTTTTCATGCAGCATAAACCAGGCATCAACAGCACCCGGCACACTTACTGGCAGCGGTCCTGCCATGGGGATGTAGGTGTAATCATTGTCTTTAAAAAAATTCAGGGTCAGGCTTTGCGGAGAGCGGCCACTGCCATTCAAGCCATGAAGTTTTTTTGATTCGGCATCCCAAACAAGGGCAAAAAGATCCCCACCGATGCCACAGACTGTGGGTTCCATCAAACCCAGCACCGCATTGGCAGCTATGGCAGCATCCACGGCACTTCCACCTTTTTTAAGTATGTCCATGGCTACCTGTGTGGCAAGTGGATGGCTTGTAGCAGCCATGCCATGTTGGGCAATTACTTCGGAACGGGTGGCAAAATTCCGGCCGGTTACCCTGTCCTGGGCATGGGATTGGAAGACTATTAGAATGCATGCAAAAATGGCGTAAATTGTTTTCATGGAAAAGGGTTTTAATAATCACCCCAAACCTAAGCATTTTATTGCTTATTTATCCGAGCCATTTAACTTTTTCGTGAACTGGTTTTTGCATTGTGTTATATGCTTCAGAATTTTTTTAAGACTTCTATAAGGTGATTACGCAACAGGTCTGGTTTCAAAACCGCAGTGATATGTCCCAGCTCGCAGAGTTTCAATGACTGGCCTTCGTAAGCGTGTTTTTGAATTTCGTAATCAATATATTGGTCGTAGCGGGCCAAAAGGGGGAACACATTTTGGTGTTTGATTTTTTTAAAATCCTTGTCAAAATTTAGAATTTGACGCAGTTTTTGGGCGTGGGCTTTAGCATGGCTTGCAGTAATTTTGCGGTATTGCGATTGCAGGAATATTTCGGCTGGTGATGCGCCAGCAAGCATGGGCACGTAAGCATCGGCCGAATTGTAGTGGGTGCGGTGCAGATTTGCCATAAGTCCGCCTAAACTGATGCCAGCCACCAAAACCGTTTGTGGCGATTGCATTTTCAATTGAGATACCAAAGCTTCGATTAGCAAGTTAGAAACGGAGACCATCACTGTGAAATTGGAAAGCAACAACATGGCCTTGCGGAATTCGGCAAGCGATGTATTGTGAAAAGGAGCCCGCAGCACAATCAGGTTGGCATCGAAGGCGGGCCTGGCTTGTAAGATTATTTGTTTGAAGGTGTTTTTGGCATGTTTTCCATAATCGAAGGGCCGCTCATTGTTTCCGTGATGGTAAATAATTGTGGGGTAATCAAGGCCCAGCCATTTCACCACCTGAAATGCAGGTTCCATCTGGCCATTCAGCGTAATCAAACTCAACTCGACAATACCCTCTTGCTTAATTTCAGGAATTTGCAAATCCATATTTACGATATGGCCCACATAGCTTGGGCTGTCAATACTGGCCGAAAAGTACTTGTGTTTTCCTCCAAACCAACTGGCGAGTGTTAGGGCGAAGCGATCAATAAAAATATGCTTGTTCATGGCAAAAAGGCTTTGCAATCACTCATGCAAATAGCATGCAGGAAAACCTAACAATCAGTATGGCAATAAAATACACTTTTGATGCATTGTGCCTTTAGATGATAAGTGTCCGAATGGATACAGTTGTTGTTCACCTGGGGACGCTTCAGCAGTTGAAAAAAAAAGCCCGCGGTCAATCCGCGGGCTTTGAATTTGGTAAGGGCCATATATTTACATTACGCCCTGGTCCATCATGGCATGGGCTACTTTGAGGAAGCCGGCCACATTGGCACCTTTCACGTAATCGATATATCCATCTTCGCGCGTGCCATGTTTCACGCAAGCAGCGTGGATGTTGCGCATAATCATGTGCAAGCGTGCATCAACTTCTTCGCTTGTCCAGTTCAGTTTTTGTGAGTTTTGGGTCATTTCCAAACCTGAAGTGGCTACACCACCGGCATTGACAGCTTTTCCGGGTCCAAAAAGAATCTTATGTTGTTGGAAAACGTGCACAGCTTCGGGGGTGGAAGGCATATTGGCACCTTCGGCAACACACATACAACCATTTTTTATGAGGTTTTCAGCATCTTCCTTGCCGAGTTCATTTTGGGTGGCGCAGGGGAGGGCCACATCACATTTCACTTCCCAGGGGCGTTTGCCTTGCACAAACTGTCCGGAAGGAAACTCATAGGAGTAAGGTTTTACGATGTCCTGGTTTGAGGCACGCAATTCGAGCATATAATCGATTTTTTCGCCCGAAATTCCTTCTGGATCATAAATATAGCCATCAGGTCCTGAAATGGTTACTACTTTACCGCCAAGTTCTGTAACCTTAGAGGCTGCGCCCCATGCAACATTGCCAAAACCAGAAATGGCAACTGTTTTGCCAGTAAAATCGGTATCGCGCGTAGCGAGCATTTCATGTGCAAAATAAACTGTTCCAAATCCTGTTGCCTCGGGACGGATCAGGCTGCCGCCCCAGTTGATGCCTTTGCCGGTGAGCACGCCTACGTGTGTTTGAGTAAGTTTTTTGTACATACCAAACATATAGCCAATTTCTTTTCCACCTACACCGATATCGCCTGCCGGCACATCTGTTTCGGGGCCAATCAGGCGCCAAAGCTCAAGCATAAAGGCTTGGCAGAAACGCATGATTTCAGCATCGGACTTTCCTTTAGGGTCAAAGTCAGAACCGCCTTTTCCACCACCCATCGGCAATGTTGTGAGGCTGTTCTTAAAGATTTGCTCAAATCCGAGGAACTTCAGGATGCTGAGGTTCACACTTGGGTGGAAACGCAATCCGCCTTTGTAAGGGCCGATGGCATTGTTGAACTGCACCCTGTAGCCCAGGTTCACATGCACTTTGCCATTGTCGTCAACCCATTGTACTTTAAAGGTTAAAACCCTGTCGGGCTCAACAATACGTTCGATAATGCCTGCCGCTTCAATTTGTGGGTTTTGGTTTACCACATCCTCGATGGTTTCGAGAACTTCGCGAACAGCTTGCAAATACTCCAATTCACCCGGGTGTTTTTTCTCCAGGTCATTCATGATTTTTTCTAAATTCATCGCTTTGACTTTTAAATGAGCAATTTGTATATAAAAAAGCTGTTAAAAATTAACATTGTGAATTTCTTAACACTGCAAAATTACTGCAAATTAATTGATTAAACCAAGCAAAAGCGGTGAATTTTTATGTTTTATGGTAAAGTATACTCAATCTAAATAAGTGTCTGCAATCGATTGCTGAATTTGAGGAAATTAGCTTATTGAAGGCCATATTGGCAACTAATTCTGTTTGA
>CAYTUA010000425.1:0-11202 GCA_964440855.1 uncultured Lentimicrobiaceae bacterium | reverse complement strand
CTATTGCCACAGGTGGCCAAACGGTAGATTTCCCTGATTTTTCGGAGGGGAAATGGGAAAAGGGCAAGCAGGTTTTTGCATTGGATGACCGTTATTAGTCGTTGGTTTTATGCTATAAAACCATTCAATAACAGCCTCAAACCGACTACAACTGATAAAAATCGGCTTGACTGCAACCATTAACACCTTAAGAGGTCTATAATTTCCATAAATTTGCATACCATGAAAAACTGTTGATATGCCCATATTAGGATCAATTATCAAAAAAGCCTATGAACTCCGCAACGCACCTGTGGAATTCAAGCAAAAGCGCCTCAACCCCCGGGCGGCACAAAAAAAACAACTTATCCACCTGTTGCGCAGAGCCCAGTTCACTGCTTTTGGGGAGCATTTTAACTTTGATAAAATTTTATCTGATCAGGATACACTAAACGCATTTAAGGAAAAAGTACCCGTTTTTGATTACAACAGCATGTACAAAAACTGGTGGTACAGGGCGCTCAATGGCGAAGCCTATGTGAGCTGGCCCGGAAGGGTTAAATACTTCGCCCTGAGTTCAGGAACCTCCGAATCGTCGAGCAAACATATACCGGTTACAGCCGAGATGCTGTCCTCTATAAAAAGGGCAAGTGTGCGTCAACTGGTTTCGGCTTCAAAATACAAATTCCCGGTTCAGTTTTACGAAAAAGGGATTTTAATGATTGGTGGCAGCACCCATTTACAGTTTAACGGCACCTACTATGCCGGTGACCTTTCGGGCATAACCACGGCCAATATTCCTTTTTGGTTCCAACATTTTTACAAACCCGGCAAGCGCATTTCAAAAGCCCCTGACTGGGAAACCAAATTACGCGATATGGTGCTTAAGGCTCCCAGCTGGGATATCGGCGTTATTGTGGGCGTGCCTGCGTGGGTGCAAATTCTTATCGAACGCATCATTAAAACCTACAAGGTGAAAACCATACACGATATCTGGCCCAACCTTACGGTATATGTGCATAGCGGGGTTTCCTTTGCGCCATATGTGAAAACCTTTGAAAAACTGTTTGGCAAGCCCATGTTGTATTCCGAAAGCTATCTGGCCTCTGAAGGGTATATAGCCTATCAAAACGGTTTCGAAACCAAAACCATGAAATTGATTGTGGACAATGGGATTTATTATGAATTCATCCCTTTTAATGACGACAACTTTGACAGCGAAGGCAATATGGTTGAAAATCCGCAAACACTTAATTTGAATGAGGTGGAGGACAATAAGGAATATGCCTTATTGATGTCAACCAATGCCGGTGCCTGGCGCTACCTGATTGGGGACACCATAAAATTTACGAATGCCGAACGTTGTGAAATTATAATTACAGGGCGTACCAAACACTACCTGAGCATATGTGGCGAGCACCTTTCACAGGAAAACATGAATCGTGCCATTGAAATGCTACAGGAAGAGTTCGATATTGAAGTTCCTGAGTTTACAGTTACCGGCATCCGTTACGAATCATTATTTGCCCACAAATGGTATTTGGGCACCGACAATAAAATTGACCCAGAGATAGCGGCCAAAAAAATTGATGAATATCTGTGCCTGCTCAACGATGATTATATGGTAGAACGTCTTGAAGCCATCAAGGATGTTTTTGTGGAGGTGCTTCCTGTGAAAACATTTTATAATTACATGAAAGAGCTTGGAAAAGAGGGAAGTGCAAATAAATTTCCGCGTGTTATCAAAGGTCAGCGACATGACGATTGGGAAGCCTGGCTAAGGAAAAGAAACAGTACAAACTAAATTGATTTTTGGCTGTGAGTCCAATAACCCTTATAGCTGAAGGTGCCCTGCTTGGTTTGACCCTGTCCTTGTTTTTTGGTTTTGGGCCGGCATTTTTCATGCTTGTACAAACAAGTATTCACAGGGGGTTCTGGTCTGCGGTGCTGCTGGCAATCGGCATTTTCCTCAACGATTTGTTTATGGTATTGATTTGCCTGATGGGATCAGTTCAGATTATTACAGAACCCAGTAATTATTTTTGGTTTGGTATTGTAAGTGGCATCGTACTAATTTTGTTTGGTTTGGTAACCTACACACGTAAAGCAGTATCAAATTCTCAAGATATTGAGCTGCCTTTACAAGTAAAGGGCCCACATTGGTTTGTTTTTATTGCCAAGGGATTTTTCTCCAATATTGCCAACCCCTTTGTGTGGATTTTTTGGATTGGAGTGGTGGTTGGTATATCAGCACGCTTTGGGGGAAACGAGCATGAGTTGGTCTATTTTTTTGGCGGCACCCTTTCGGTCGTGCTTCTCAGTGATGTAACCAAAGCATACGCGGCCTATAACATCAAACGTTTTATCACGCCTCGCTTTATCGTGATATTAAATAAGGTCGTCGGTATTTGCCTGATTGGATTTGGACTATTCCTGATGGGAAAAGTTATGGTGGAACGATTTTTATAGACCTAACAGGTTTTTTTAAACCTGTTAGGTCTATAAAATTCATTAATTTCGTGCTAATAATAAGTGTACAGTTAAAACCTCATACCAATGAAAAAACAAATTACCCGCAACTGGTGGACCTTCACCCTGAATGGACTCTTAGCCATTTTCTATGGTATATTGGCCTTGTTTGCCCCCGAAGAAACAACAGTGGTTATCGCTAAGTATTCAGGCTTGGCTATACTTTTGGCTGGCCTGATCATGCTTGCAGTAGCTGTGAAACGTATCAGGCAAACCCTTCCTTATGGCGTTTTGATTACCCAATCCATCATTACGATTGTTTTGGGCAGCCTCATTTTGATCTATACCCAGCAAACCATCTCTTTCTTTATCACCATGATTGGATTGTGGGCTATTCTGATTGGTATTTTGTTGCTTGTAATCCTTGTGAATTTAGGTGACGAACTGGCCAATAAAAATATGCTGCTTGTTAATGCCCTTGTAAGCTTGCTTTTTGGCATCATTTTGCTGATCAATCCTTATAATTCAGCACAAGCTCTGGTGGTTTTAAGCGGAATCCTGGCGCTTGGTTTTGGGATTATACTTATTTGGTTCTCCCTGCAATTGAAGCAATTAGGTAATCCGGGCGACATCCACTGAAAAGCGAATGGGTTTCCTGGATTATTGAAGATCAGTGGTTAAAAATTTCCATCGCTGCCCTGGTCTTCCTTAAACTTGATATCTTTAATATTCAGCTGTAAACTTACTTTTCCCATCCAGGTATTCTCTTCGATGTGATAAGTAATGCTAAAAGGTTCCCCTTTCTTAATTTGCTCGAAATGCTGGGCTTGTTGAAAAGCAATGGCCGAAATAGGATCGCTTCGACGGCTCAGTTGCATCAATTCAAGTTTGAGGTGGTTTTTGCCAACAATCCGCATCCTGCCTGTATCAATTACATCGTTGGTTTGGAAAACCGGCGACATATTTCCGGGGCCAAATGGGGCAAACTGCTTGAGAATGCGAACGAATTTAGGATTGATATCTATAAAGTCGATTAATGTATCTATTTCTATTTCTGGAACAAGCATGTCTTCGGTGATATGTTCGCGCACATAGGTTTCAAATCTTTGTTTAAAGACTTCAAGTTTGTCGGGCTGCATCGACAGGCCGGCTGCATATTTGTGGCCGCCAAAGTGTTCCAGCAAATCGGAACAATGGTCGATGGCATCATACACATCAAAATTTTTCACGGAGCGTGCCGAACCGGTAATCAGGTCGTTTGAACGGGTGAGAATAATGGTTGGACGGTAATAATTATCCGTTAATCGTGAAGCCACAATACCAATCACCCCTTTGTGCCAGTTTTCATTAAAAAGAACCGTGCTCTTATTTTGGCCCATTTCAGGGTTGGTAACAATCATGGCCAGGGCTTCTTCTGTAATCTGGCTGTCGAGGTTGCGGCGTTCGTCGTTCAGTTTATTGATAGCCAATGCCAGGTTTTTGGCATGGCTCATTTTGTCGGCCAACATCAGCCTCACCGAGTCGCAGGCACTTTCAATCCTTCCGGCCGCATTGATGCGGGGGCCAATCATAAAAACAAGGTCGCTTATGGTAAGCTCCCGACTGAGCGAAAGGCCATTTTCGTCATCGCTTTGTTCGTTTTTCCGAATTTTTGAATAATACAGAACAGCCTCAATTCCCGGCCGCGCATTTGTGTTTATCAACTTAAGGCCGTAATAAGCCAAAATGCGGTTTTCACCCGTAATGGGAACAATATCAGCGGCAATACTGATGGCTACCAAATCGAGTAATCCATAAAGCTGCTCCATGGGTTCCTCCTGCGTTTTGGCCAGGGCCGACAACAATTTAAACCCAACACCACAACCTGAAAGCTCTTTGAAGGGATAGTTGCAATCTTCACGTTTGGGGTCGAGCACAGCGACTGCTTCGGGAAGTTTTTCCCCAGGGCGGTGGTGGTCGCAAATAATAAAATCCAACTGATGCTTATTGGCATAATCAATTTTCTCGACTGCTTTGATGCCACAATCAAGGGCAATAATTAGATGAATACCCTCCTTGATGGCGTGATCAATGCCTTGATATGAAATACCATATCCCTCTTTATAGCGGTCGGGGATATAAAATTCGATGCGTTTTTTAAAAAACTTCTTCAGATAAGAATAAACCAAAGCCACTGAAGTGGTCCCGTCCACATCATAATCGCCATAAACCATCAATTTTTCACCTTTTTCGATAGCTTGCAGTATCCGCTGCACAGCCTTGTCCATGTCTTTCATCAAAAAAGGGTCGTGCAGGTTTTCAAGTGATGGCCTGAAAAAGTATTTGGCTTCGTCAAAAGTATAAATTTCGCGATGCGTAAGCAAATTGGCGAGGTGTTCGTCCACCGTCAATTCTTTCATCAGGTGTCGAATAGACTGCATATCACCCTTTTGCCGTAAAACCCATCTGTGCTGCATCGCTATAGTTTAATGTGTAAAGATAATAGAAAATAGGCAACAAGCAGCAGCGGAAATGGCAGGTAAGCAGGCTAAAAACTCGACCGCATGGCCTCAACCGGCTCAAGCCTTGAGGCAGACCAGGCAGGTAAAAATCCGGATATCAAACCAATAAGAGCAGATACAAAAACACCCAGCACAATATTTCCCACAGACAAGATCAGTGTAAAGGAGGTAAATTGGGTAACAAGTGCAGACATGCTTAAAACAATCAGCAAGCCAACGATTCCGCCTATGATAGAAAGAAATACCGCTTCGAAAAGAAACTGCATTAAAATAAAATAATTCTTTGCACCAAGGGATTTTTGGATACCAATCTGGCTTGTGCGTTCCTTAACCGAAACAAACATAATATTGGCAATGCCGAATCCACCCACCAGGAGCGAAAAACCGCCAATAATCCATCCTACGATGGCAATTACACCAAATAACTGATCGAACCCCCTGTTGATGATATCCATTTCATTAATAGCAAAATTATCGTCTGCTGTTGGCTTAAGTTTTCGTATGGATCGCAAAATACCCGTGAGTTCATCTTTCATCTGATTGTTGCTTACATTGGGCTTGGCTTTGGCTACAATGGTAGTGCCCATATTGCGGATATCGAGTATGTTACGGGCAAAGTTTATGGGAACAATAACATTCTTATCATCGGAATTGCCAAAAACATCATCCCCCATTTTTTTCAAAACGCCGATTACATCCAGGCGCAGGCCAAATATTTTAATCGATTTTCCTATGGCAGTTGTTCCCGGAAATAATGTTTCGGCAATTTCGGCACCAATGATGACAACATTGCGGCCACTTTGCGATTCCAGAGGCGTGAAATAACGCCCTTCTTCCAAATCAAAAGGCATTACCACGGCATATTCATGCGAAACAGCCTGCACCGAAACGCGCTCAATGGTGGTGTTCAGATAGCTGACATCGCGGCTGGTTCCAACCATAAATGCAAAAGCTTCTGCACTATTGCTGCGTTTTTGAAGCTCGCGCATATCAAGCAAGCTAGCCTCGGGACGTTGCCAGTAACGCCACCAGGGATAATCGCCACCACCCATCATCCATGGCCACTTTTGTATAAATAATACATTGTCGCCCAGTGTATTAATATTGTCCCTGATGGCTTTCTCCAAGCTATCGAAAACCGAAAAAACTGAAATAATCGAAAATATCCCGATCGTGATGCCAAGCAATGACAGCATGGTGCGCACTTTGTTGACCACCAAAGCAACAACCGCAAAGCGGAAACTTTCAGCTATGAGTTTGAAGAGCAGTAGCATGATTTATTTTTTCTGATTTTTAGACCGTAAAGGTAAACAATAGGTTCAAAAATGCCGTTCAATTGTTAACTTTGTGAGCGAAAGATTTTCCGGATTGCGCTGTGCAACAAACATGGCTTTTTCCAGTTTAATTAGATATTTAATTGCATGAAAGCCACATTTTTAATAATCTTGCAAAACCAAAACAATTCATTTTGAAAAGAATAGAAACAGCCCTTATCTCTGTCTATTACAAAGAAGGCCTTGAGGAAATTGTGTCGCACCTGCACAATTCAGGTGTAAAAATTTTTTCTACCGGTGGCACACATGACTTTATCCTGGGTCTGGGTATAGAAGCCGTAACCATCGAAAGCCTGACTGAATATCCTTCTATTTTGGGAGGACGGGTAAAAACGCTGCACCCCAAAGTTTTCGGTGGTATATTGGGGCGCAGGCACCTGCCCGCAGACGTAGAACAAATGGAGCAATATGGCATCCCGCCATTCGATCTGGTTATCGTTGATTTGTATCCCTTTGAGGAAACGGTGCAGCAAACAACTGAAAGCAAAGATATTATTGAAAAAATAGATATCGGGGGCATTTCGCTTATCCGGGCCGCAGCTAAAAACTTTGCTGAAGTTTTGGTGGTACCCTCTGCTGACTATTACAAGGATTTGCTGGTTTTGCTTGAAGAAAAGGAGGGCCACAGCAGTTTAGACGACCGGGCCCGATTTGCTGCTTATGGTTTTGGCGTGAGCTCGCATTATGACACTGCTATATTTGATTGGATGAATAAAGGCTATTCTGAGGCATTCAGAAAAAGCAGCAACCAGCCAACCATTTTGCGTTATGGTGAAAATCCACAACAAAAAGGTATTTACTTTGGCAAGCTGGAGGATATTTTTGAAAAATTGCACGGAAAAGAACTTTCATACAACAACCTGCTCGACCTGGATGCAGGTCTTTCCCTGCTGGCTGAGTTTGCCGAGCCTACTTTTGCCATACTCAAACACAACAATGCCTGTGGTTTAGCTTGCCGTAGCCAGCTTAGTCATGCCTACACTGATGCCCTTGCCGGCGATCCTGTTTCGGCATTTGGCGGTGTACTCGTTTGCAACCAAATAGTAGATGAAGATACAGCAGCAGAAGTAAATCAATTGTTTTTTGAAATCATTGCTGCACCTGATTATGAAATAAATGCCCTTCAACTGCTTCGTTCAAAGAAAAATAGAGTAATTTTGCGTTTGCGGGATTTTGATTTTCCAGACAAACAATTCAAATCAGTATTAAATGGCATTTTGCAACAAGACCGGGACAGGAAGAGCGAGACAGTTTCCGATTTTAAGCTGGTGACATCAAAAAAGCCGGATGCCCATCAATACGACGACCTGGTATTTGCCAACAAAGTGGCCAAACACACACGCTCCAATGCAATCGTCTTAGCCAAAAACAAACAATTGGTCGGTTCTGGAATAGGTCAAACCTCTCGCGTAGATGCTTTGAAACAATGTATTGCCAAGGCCAAAGAAAATGAATTTGACCTTGAAGGTGCCGTTTTGGCATCGGATGCGTTCTTTCCTTTTTCCGACTCCGTGCAACTGGCAGCCGAAGCAGGTATTACAGCCGTGGTGCAGCCCGGCGGTTCGGTCAGGGACCAGGAAAGTATCGATGCCTGCAACACATTGGGATTGAGTATGGTATTTACAGGAACACGACATTTTAAACATTAGTAAACATAAGATATTCAGGATAATAACATGGGACTCTTTTCATTCTTAACCAAAGAAATCGCTATTGACCTTGGCACAGCCAACACCATCATCATTTACAATGACAAAGTGGTGGTGGACGAACCTTCAATTGTTGCCATTGAACGAAATACCGGCCGCATCATTGCCGTTGGCAAAAAAGCCATGATGATGCATGGTAAAACGCACGAGAACATCAAAACCATCCGACCCCTGCGCGATGGCGTAATTGCTGATTTCCAGTCAGCTGAATACATGATCAGGGAAATGATCAAAATGATTGGTTTTAAAAACAGGCTATTTCCACCCGCCCTCAAAATGGTTATTTGTATTCCTTCGGGCATTACCGAAGTGGAAGAGCGAGCAGTGAAAGATTCAGCCGAACAAGCTGGTGCAAAAGAAGTTCGATTGATTCACGAACCGATGGCAGCAGCCATTGGCATTGGCATTGATGTGCTCGAACCCAACGGCAATATGATCATTGATATCGGTGGCGGCACAAGCGAAATTGCGGTGATTGCCCTTGGTGGAATTGTGAACAACAAATCCATACGCATAGCCGGTGATGACTTCAATGCCGATATTGAAGAATATATGCGCAAACAGCACAATATCAATATTGGCGAACGTACAGCCGAACGCATCAAGATAGAAGTTGGAGCTGCTTTGCCCACCATTGATAACCCACCCGATGATTACGCCGTTCATGGGCGCGATATGCTCACGGGCATCCCAAAAGAAATCAAGGTGAACTATACTGAAATTGCCCATTGCCTCGACAAAAGCATCCTGAAAATTGAAGCAGCCGTGCTCAACGCACTCGAAATGACACCGCCCGAACTTTCGGCCGATATTTACCGCACTGGTATATACCTGGCTGGCGGGGGCTCACTGCTGCGCGGTTTGGACAAGCGGTTGCATGCCAAAACAAAATTGCCGGTACATGTAGCCGAAGACCCCTTGCGCGCTGTAGCCCGCGGAACGGGTATTGCCCTTAAGAACTTTGATAAATTCCCGTTCCTGATTAAATAGCCCTGCAAAGCTGTTTGATGGCGAACAACCAACGCTGATACATTACTATGCGCAATTTGTTTCGTTTTTTACTGAAACAAAACTTCGTGCTGCTCTTTTTGCTGCTCGGGTCAGTCTCTATGTGGCTGCTCACCAAAAGCCATACCTACCACAGGGCAGCAATCATAAACTCATCATCGAATTTTACCGGAGGCATAATGGCCATTGCAGCCAACATTGGTGATTATTTCAGGCTAAAAGAAGCCAACAACCAATTGGCCGAGCAAAATGCCCGCTTGCAGGAACAACTCTACTATTACGAACAATTGACAGATAGCTTGTCCGAAAAGCCTCTTGATAGTACCGGATTTGAGTATATCCCTGCCCGGGTGGTAAGCAATACTGTGCACCTGCGCAACAACTACATTGTTATCAACAAAGGCAGCAAGCATGGAATTGAAAAAGAAATGGGGCTTGTTTCACCCACCGGTATAGCCGGAATTGTCATCGGTGTTTCGGAAAATTATGCCACAGCTTTGTCCGTTTTACACACACATGCACGATTAAGCATAAAGTTCAGTAACAATAACCAGCTGGCCAATCTGGTTTGGCGTGGCCCGGACTACAAAATGGGAACAGTTGAGGACATTCCAACGCATCTCAGGCCCGTTCCGGGGGATACACTTGTAACAAGCGGGCACTCCTTCCTGTTTCCCGAAGGCGTTGTGGTGGGTACCGTGGTGGAATATGTTGAACAGCAAGGACGCGGTTTGAATGAAGCACGTATTTTATTTTCTACCGATTTCAATAAACTGAAATATGTGTATGTGGTGAGCAATAGAAAGCAAGATGAAATTGAAGCGCTCATAAAATTGAATGTGTATGAATAACTATGCCAAAAACGGTATCAGATTTGTGCTTTTGCTACTGCTTCAAGTGTTTATTGTAAATAATATTCGCATTGGTAGTTATATAAATCCCTATGTGTATGTGGTATTTGTGTTGCTTTTGCCTTTTTCCATACCCGGTTGGTTGTTGCTGATTTTAGGATTTGGTATGGGGCTGGCTGTTGACTGGTTCATGGCTACACCGGGTTTACATGCCGGAGCAACCCTTTTTATGGCTTTTTTGCGGCCTGCCATCATTCGTTTGGTCTCTGGTGCACAAACTCCCGATGCTGATGAATCCCCGGGCATTTCCGACAAAGGAAAAAGGTGGTTTATCACCTATTCTTTTACGCTCGTACTGCTGCACCATACGGTCTTATTTTTTCTGGAGGCCTTCAGTTTTTATCAACTTAAAGATACCATTTTCAGAATTGGCTTAAGCTCGCTGTTTACTGAATTGTTGATTTTGCTCATTGTATTCTTTATCTCGAAACCTCATAAATAAAACTGCCCGCTGCTGTTGTTGGAAAACAATCCTTACTGAATTTGTTAACAGTTTCATAAATCTACAAAGCATAGAATACTGACAACAATAAAATACTTAGCTTTGCCCTTAAACCTATAAATCAAATACCTGCATCAAATGAAAAATAAATTATTGCTGTTCGTCTTAACCGCACTTTTACTCGGGTCGTGCGGAACTGCTGTTGACAACTCTTTCACTATTAAAGTGGATGCCGAAAACGTAGATGGAAAAAAACTGCTACTGGAAAAACGTGTCGGTGGCGACTGGGTCAAGCTTGATTCTGCAGTGATAGCTGAAGGCACCGCTACTTTTTCAGGTGAAATTCTAACGCCAGAGATGTACTTCTTAAACCTGGAAGATGTGCGTGCGGCTTATGGCTTTTTTGTAGAACCAGCCCAAATATCTATAACACTCGACCCGCAAAATATCCGTGAATCCATAACAACCGGATCTGCCACACAGGACCGATTTATGGCTTTTATGCAGGAATATGATGTTTATACCAATCAATTGCGCCAATTTGGACAGGCTTACCGCCAGGCCGATTTGAGTGGCGACGAGCAGGGCAAAACCGATGCTGAACAAGCCTACGAAGCCGTGGAAGCTGAGCAATCATCCTTTTTGGTGAACTACATCAGGGAAAATGGAAACGATGTGGTGGCCCACTATATGTTGTTTCGCAATTCCTACCTTTTTGATTTGGAAGAACTTGAAGCTATGATCGTACATTTCGACCCCAATGAGGAAACTGTTTATTCCACAGAAATGCTCGACAGGGTGAACACGCTAAGAAAAGTAGCTGTAGGCCAGTCTTTTGTTGATTTTACG
>CAYTUA010000424.1:0-2973 GCA_964440855.1 uncultured Lentimicrobiaceae bacterium | reverse complement strand
GTGCTGGATACCCAAAATGATTTTGATGCACAAATCAATCAATATGAGTTTGATTTTGCAGACGTAAAAGGGCAGGAGAACATCAAACGGGCATTAGAGATCGCTGCATCCGGGGGGCATAATGTGATTTTGATTGGGCCGCCCGGTTCGGGTAAAACCATGCTTGCCAAAAGATTGCCTTCCATTTTGCCGCCCCTGAGCCTTGATGAAGCACTTGAAACCACCAAAATCCATTCGGTGTCGGGTGTGTTGGGGCAAAACACTTCGCTGGTGCCCGTGCGGCCTTTCCGCAGCCCGCACCATACCATTTCGGACGCTGGCCTGGTGGGGGGTGGCACTTATCCGCAGCCCGGCGAAATTTCGCTGGCCCATCATGGGGTTTTGTTTTTGGATGAGTTGCCCGAATTCAAACGCTCTGTGCTTGAAGTGATGCGGCAGCCTATGGAGGACCGCGTTGTCACAATTTCACGTGCCAGGATTTCAGTTGATTTTCCAGCCAGTTTTATGCTTGTGGCAGCCATGAACCCATGCCCCTGTGGGTATTACAACCATCCAGAACAGGATTGTGTTTGCAGCCCGGGCATTGTGCAAAAGTACCTCAACAAAATTTCGGGCCCACTGATGGACCGCATCGACCTGCATGTGGAAGTGGTGCCTGTTCCTTTTAAGGATTTGGCTGACAGGCGTAGTGGTGAAATCAGTCAATTGATCAGGCAACGTGTGATCAAGGCGCGCCAAATCCAGGAATTAAGGTTTAAAAGCAATCCGCAAGTGCACAACAACGCACAAATGTCGAGCAAAATGTTGCAAACCTATTGCGATATTGACGAAACGGGGCGGACCCTCTTGAAGAATGCAATGGAGCGCCTCAGCCTTTCGGCAAGGGCTTATGATCGTATTTTAAAGGTGAGCCGCACCATTGCCGACCTCGAAGAAAGTGAAAACATCCGCACCGAACACCTGGCCGAAGCTATTCAATACAGGAGCCTTGACAGGGAAACCTGGGGGAGTTGAGGGACTATTGGACTTGCGGGCAAGTATAGCCTGCAAAATATGAACGGCTGAAGTGCAGCTTCAGCCGAACGAGTTGGTTCTTGACTATATAAATAAATGTAAATCAGCTGATTTGAATAGCAGGCACAGCCTGCAAGATAATGACGGCTGAGGTACAACCTCAGCCGAACGGGCCTTACCAACCCAGCAACCAGGCAAAAATAAGCGGTACCACAATGGTTGCGTCTGATTCAACAATGAACTTTGGGGTGTTGATGTCCAGTTTGCCCCAGGTGATTTTTTCATTTGGAACGGCACCGGAATAGGAGCCATAACTGGTTGTGGAGTCAGAAATCTGGCAGAAATACGACCAAAATGGCACATCAGTCCATTCCAGGTCCTGATACATCATGGGCACCACACAAATCGGGAAGTCGCCGGCAATGCCCCCGCCAATCTGGAAAAAGCCCACGCCTTTGCCAGAGGAGTTGTTGCGGTACCAATCCGTTAGCCATACCATATAGTCGATACCGCTTTTCATGGTGGTGGATATGAGTTCCTTTTTTACGCAGTACGAAGCAAAGATATTGCCCATGGTGGAGTCTTCCCAGCCGGGCACGACGATGGGCAGGTTTTTTTCGGCTGCGGCCAGCATCCACGAATTTTTCGGATCGATTTCATAATAAGGCTCCAACACGCCCGAAAGCAGCATTTTATACATATATTCATGCGGGAAATAGCGTTCGCCTTTGGTTTCGGCTTCTTTCCATATTTTGTGGATGTGTTTTTGCAGCCTGCGGAATGCTTCTTCTTCGGGGATGCAGGTATCTGTAACGCGGTTGAAGCCATTTTCGAGCAGTTCCCATTCGTCTTTCGGGCTCAGGTCGCGGTAGTGCGGCACCCTTTTGTAGTGTGAGTGGGCTACCAGGTTCATCAAATCTTCTTCGAGGTTGGCACCAGTGCAGGAGATAATATGCACCTTGTCCTGCCTGATCATCTCGGCCAGCGAAATGCCCAATTCGGCGGTACTCATGGCGCCTGCGAGGGTAATCATCATTTTTCCACCTTCCAGCAGGTGGGTTTCATAGGCTTTGGCCGCATCCATCAGGGCTGCAGCATTGAAATGGCGGTAGTGGTGCTGAATGAAATTCGAAACGGGACCTTTTGTCATGGCTTTTCTTTTTTTGGCAAATTTAAGAAAAAGGGATTAGCGTACTTGTTTTTGATTTCAAAGGCAAGCGTATGGAGGTTATGCTTTATCTTCTTTACGACATATGCCCTTACTCCTTATCTTTGCCCTATGAACTACCCCGAAACCCTCCAGTGGATGTTTAACAAACTGCCCATGTATCAGCGCATTGGTGGCGCGGCTTACAAGGCCGACCTGAACAACACTGTACAATTGCTCGAATTGTTGGGGCAGCCCCAGCAGCGTTTTCAATCGGTGCATATTGCAGGTACAAATGGCAAAGGCTCGGTGTCGCATATGCTGGCAGCCATTTTTCAGGAAGCGGGTTACAAAACCGGCCTCTACACCTCGCCCCATATGAAGGATTTCCGTGAGCGCATACGTATAAATGGCGAAATGATTGCCGAAGAACAGGTGATGGCTTTTATCAGTAAGCACCAAATAGCTTTCGAGGCGATGGAGCTGTCATTTTTTGAAATGACGGTTGGCATGGCTTTTCAATATTTTGCGGATGAAAAAGTGGATATTGCCATTGTGGAAACAGGCATGGGGGGCCGCCTCGATTCAACCAATTTGCTCAGGCCATTGCTAAGTATTATTACAAATATCGGCTACGACCATATGCAGTTTTTGGGCAATACTTTGGAGAAAATTGCCATTGAAAAGGCAGGTATTATTAAGCCGGCAATCCCTGTAGTGATTGGGGAAACGCAAATGGAAACCCGTCCCGTATTTGAGGCATTAGCAGCAGAAAAAGGTTCGCCCCTGCTTTTTGCGGATCAGCTGTTTGA
>CAYTUA010000423.1:0-4338 GCA_964440855.1 uncultured Lentimicrobiaceae bacterium | reverse complement strand
ACTCAATGCCTGACAATTTTCAACAATCAGCTTATCTTTTCAGGCTGAAAAATGAAATTATCCTATGGAAAAAAGCAATTTTGTCGCAGAATTAGGGTGGAGGGGTATGATTCATGATATGACCCCCGGCACGGAGGAACAACTCACCAAAGAAATGACAACAGCTTATGTGGGCATCGACCCAACAGCTGATTCCTTGCATATTGGCCATTTGGTTGGTATTATGATGCTGAAGCATTTACAGATGGCCGGTCACAGGCCACTGGCCCTTGTTGGAGGTGCTACCGGTATGATTGGTGACCCTTCCGGAAAATCGCAGGAGCGTAATTTATTGGATGAGAAAAGTTTACGCCACAACCAGGAGTGCATACAGCGTCAGTTGGAGAAATTCCTTGATTTTAAAACAGAAGTCCCTAATAAAGCCGAGCTGGTGAATAATTACGATTGGATGAAGGGTTATACATTTCTGGAATTCATCAGGGATATTGGAAAGCACCTGACAGTAAACTATATGATGAGCAAAGATTCAGTAAAAAAACGCCTTGATCCTGAAAGCGGAAGCGGCATGTCGTTTACTGAATTTACTTACCAGCTGGTTCAGGGATTTGATTTCCTTTACCTATACCAGCACAAAAATTGCAAATTGCAAATGGGAGGCTCTGACCAATGGGGCAATATCACAACAGGCACAGAGCTCATCCGCCGCAAACTCGGAGCAGGCGAAAACGCTTTTGCACTCACATGCCCGCTCATCACCAAAGCCGATGGTGGTAAATTTGGTAAAACTGAAAGCGGTAATATCTGGCTCGACCCCGAAAAGACTTCCCCCTATGCTTTTTATCAATTCTGGCTCAATTGCTCAGATGAAGATGCCGCGCGTTATGTGAAAATATTTACCCTGCTGAAACGCACCGAAGTTGAGGCATTGATTGCTGACCACCAACAAGCCCCGCACCAAAGGCTATTGCAGCGAACCCTGGCACGGGAAGTCACCACGAGGGTGCATTCAGCCGATGCTTTGCAAATGGCTGAAGAAGCTTCTGAAATCCTTTTTGGAAAAGCCACTACAGATGCCCTGCGTCGTCTGGACGAAAATACCTTGTTGGCTGTTTTTGATGGTGTACCTCAGCATAAGATAGACAGAAAACTTCTGGAAGAAAGCATTGACATCATAGAATTCCTGACAACCCACACCAGTATTTTTCCTTCCAAAGGCGAAGCACGTCGCATGCTAAAGGACAACGGTATTTCCATCAACAAGGAAAAGGTAGGGGAAAGCACATATATAAGCTCAAGCGATTTACTCAACAACAAATACATATTGGTACAAAAAGGCAAGAAAAACTATTTTCTTGTTGTGGTTAGTTAATTCTGTTTTACTTCAACATAAAACGCATTGGCAAAGCCTGTTGTGTGTTATTAAGCCTATGGCAGCTTGTTCAATCGCTTGCCAAACTGGAAGGCTACAATAAATGCATCGCTCACGCCATTTTCACGTCTGATCCTGTTGCGGTTGCTTGCTGCCTCCTCATAAGTGGGGTATGAACCAACAGTATAGATATAAAAGCCATTGTGCATGTCTTCCTTTATATCGGATGCCGGGATATTGTATCGTTTTTCAAGATAGGATTTTGAAATAGGCTGATTGATGCGCGCACGAATTTGCACGCGGTATTCAACCCGTCCCGGATCAGGTTCCGGCTCTTTAACCTCCTCAGGTTCGTACACATAAACTGGCTCGGGCTCCTTTTCAGGTTCTTCCTGCTCAATGGCATCCATGATGGCCTGATAAGGTGATATTTCTGGTTTTAACGGCTCCGTTTTTGGCTTTTCTTCCGGCTTATCGGCAACAACATGATCAACAGTTGACTCAGGTGCCAATGGTGGCAATCTCCTACTGGCAGACGAGCCAAATGTGTAAGAAATCCCAAGAGAGCTGTGGTTATAAACATCGTATTTAAACCCGCTTTCCTGAATATCAAGCAGGTCAGAATTCATAATTCTGTTGGCTGTTTCCAGACGCAAAGAAACATGATCGCTTAGGCGAAAATCCATACCAAGGCCACCCATCACAATACCTTCAAGGGTAAGGCCACCTATTCCACTGCCTTTGCCAAATCCTCTTGTATCAATAACAGCCTCAGTAGTGATATCATAAAGTGTGGTGTTGTAATTTGTCAAACCAATGCCACCAATCACATTGAAATTAATCAGTCTGTCAGGGTTATAGCCTCCTATAAGATTGCTGATATTGATAGCACTATTCAAGTTAAATTCGATTATTTCAGTCTCAAAATGGGCGTTAAACCACTCGACCCTGCGACCTGCGAGATATGAATACATTGCCTGTCCGCGCAAACTGAAAACCGGTGATAAACTGCGTTCAAGTATTACATTGCCACCAAAACGCCATTCTGAATTATCCGGAATCCATCTATCCATGGTGATATCGCCGAAAAATAAACTGGGCCCTCCTCCTGCACTCAAACGCCACCTCCCATTAAAGTTTTGCCCTACGCCAGCTGTTTGCTGTGCAAAAACATCAATTGAAAGAATACTGAATAAAATCAAACCTAAGAATATATGTTTAAGGGAGCTCAGCGTTTTCATAAATAGTGATTTGGATCGTTTTGGGGCTAAATTAACCAAGAATTTAAACCACCAAAGTGGAAATCTGAAAACTTTATAAACAAGGCGCTGTTGGTAAGCGTTCAGTATAACTCACTTAACCACAACACCTTCGCAGTACCAATGATTTTATATACAGCTGAATTATTGCATGTTACATAAATAATCTACTGGGGTTTCAGCCAGGATTCAACCTCATCTAACTGTATAGCAGGCAAATTAAGTTTATTCTTTTTGCGGTAACCATTTAGTTTTTGTTGCACTATAGCGGGCTTGTCATCCCTAAGCATATCTGTATTTGTATAGCCAACCTGGATCAGGTGTTCGGCCCATTCAGCAGAGACTCCCATCGCGATAAAATCCTGTGGTGTAGCCATTTTTCTAATCCTTTCGGGGCGCATTTGCGGAAAAAAGAGCACTTCCTGAATAGATGTCTGACCGGTTAACAGCATCACCAGGCGGTCAATTCCTATTCCCATGCCTGAGGTTGGGGGCATCCCGAACTCCAGGGCACGCAAGAAATCCTGGTCAATAAACATGGCTTCGTCATCACCCCTTTCTGATAATTTGAGCTGGTCTTCAAACCGCTTACGCTGATCGATGGGATCATTGAGTTCGGTATAGGCGTTGGCGATTTCCTTGCCATTGATCATCAACTCGAAACGCTCTGTAAGTTCAGGCTTAGAGCGGTGGCGTTTGCAGAGGGGCGACATCTCCACGGGATAATCCGTAATGAAAGTAGGTTGTACATAATGATGTTCGCATTTTTCGCCGAAAATTTCGTCTATCAGCTTGCCCTTGCCCATGCTTTCATCAATTTCCATATCAAGCTTCCGACACACCTCGCGCAAGGCATTTTCATCCATGCCTTCCACATCAAAACCGGTATGCTCCTTAATGGCATCAAGGATTGCAATGCGCTTGAAGGGTCGGGCAAAGTCAATTTCTTTGTCGCCAAGCTGCACTTTAGTACTTCCAACAGTTTCTTTAACAACCCTTTCGAGCATTTCTTCCGTAAAGTCCATCATCCAATTGTAGTCCTTGTAGGCTACATAAATCTCCATCACTGTAAATTCCGGATTGTGGGTACGGTCCATACCCTCGTTGCGAAAATCCCTGGCAAACTCATACACACCATCAAAACCACCCACGATTAACCTTTTCAGGTAGAGCTCATTGGCAATGCGCAGGTATAGCGGCATATCCAACGCATTGTGATGGGTTTTGAACGGCCTGGCAGCAGCTCCTCCCGGAATAGGTTGCAGTATAGGGGTTTCTACTTCGAGATACCCTTTTTCATTAAAGAAGATACGCATGGAATTGATAATTTGGGTGCGCTTGCGAAAGGTATCCTTGATCCCGTCATTTACGATCAAATCAACATAGCGCATGCGGTAACGCTGCTCAGGATCGGTGAAGGCATCATATAGCTGTCCGTCTTTTTCCTTTACAATGGGCAAAGGCCTGAGGGATTTGCTCAACACTTTCAATTCCTTTACGTGGATGGTGATTTCGCCCATTTGGGTAACAAAAACAAACCCGCCAATGCCTATGATATCCCCAATATCAAGCAGGCGCTTGAAAACTGTATTATAAAGGGTTTTATCCTCGCCGGGACACAAATCATCGCGCTTAAAATACAATTGGATGCGGCCTTTTTCATCCTGAATTTCACAAAATGAGGCTGCTCCCATAATACGCCGGCTCATA
>CAYTUA010000422.1:0-6347 GCA_964440855.1 uncultured Lentimicrobiaceae bacterium | reverse complement strand
ACGAACCCTGGAGGAACTGCCTTGCCATGGAACCATATTCAAGATGCGCCGGGCAAGCCTTGTCCAAACCCAAGAGTGGTGGTGCCAAGGGAACTGTTTGAAGGTGTGGTGAACGTGCCGGTTCATATTGATGTAAGAAGCTTTGGTGTGCGCACGCCGCCCTGTACGGCCGAAAATCCAACCTATGGTATTTTAGGTTTGTTCCATTTTCTGCCTCCGGCATTGGCCTGGTTGTGGCGTTTGGTTTCGCCCCGCGGGCATGCCAACCCAAGTATTGTCAGCAGTGGCAATGGTGGTATGGAAAGCGAAGGAGTGGGTTCTTACTGGCCTTTTGCCACTGGAAAAAAAGTGCATCATGCAAACCTCCTGCTCGAACAGATTGCTGCCAAAACGGATACCCATTATGTAATTACCCCCAATCAATATGTTGGTGCATGGAAAGTGGGCTTCAGGGCACAATTGCTGATGCGTGAATACCTGACAAGAAGGGGGAATTCCAAGTTTCGCCCCGATCAAATTTCACAATCGAGATGCCGTTTATTGGGATATGACCTGGAATTCCTTACCATCGAAGGATCGAAAATTCCTTCCCGTTTTTTGAAAACCTATAGGCAAGACAATGTAGGCCTCGAGGCTTATGACAAAGGTGCCGAGATTCTGTTCGAATTCTTTAAAAAGGAATTGGAACAATACCGCAGGCCGGAGCTTTCTGAGCTGGGTCACCGCATCATTGAAACTTGCCTGAACAATGGCACAGTAGAGGATTATGAACGTTTGATCCCAAAGAAATAGACATTAAAATCTTTATAGATTAAACAGGCCCTGATAACTTCTTGATGAGTTATCAGGGCTTGCTTGTTTGGGATTGATTCCTGGTTTGAAAAATGTTTGAACTTTTGTTCCTGAGGGATACCCTGTTTGTTATTAACGGGTTATTCTTGACTTAAATATTTGGTATAGATTAGTTTATCATCACCTTTCTGATAAAAGTTTTTCAGGCATGCTTCTTCAAAATACGCATTGGATAGATAAAATTTCCTGGTTGGGTCATATTTTTGCTGCGAAGAGGTTTCGGCATACAGGGCAGTTCCACCCATTTTTGTAACAGCCTTTTCAGTCAACTTCAGCAACTTCTTACCTATACCAAGATTTCTGTAATCGTTGTGGACCACAATCCAATAGAGGTCGAAGCTTGTTTCGGTGCATGGTATCAGCCCGAAACAACTATAGGCAACGGTTTTGCCATCCTTTTCGACGAACAGAAAATTATAGCCACTATCAGGTCCTTTGTCAAGGGTTTCCTGCACCAGTTCTACAGCAACATCCGCTTCATAATCATGAAAAAAGTGGGTGGATTCTACTATTTCCCTTGTATGCTTCACATCTTCAGGCAGCACATTTGTTCTGATATTGAATTCGCTTTTCATTTGGCTATTTTATTTGGTTTTGATTGCATCGTTAACGATTAATTTCACAACTTCATGCTGACTGAGCCCTAGCCGGCTTGCTGCAGCCACAAATCCGCTGTCGACTGAGATGCATGGATTGGCATTGATTTCAAGTACATAAAGTGTTCCCTTTTCGTCCATTCTGAAATCTACGCGGGCATAACCTCTCAAATCAAATATATTCCAGCATTTCAGACAGATATCATGGATACGCCCGTATAATTCTTTCTCAATGCCCTCATCTACAAATTGCCTGTTGGTGTTCTTGAACTCAAAAGAAGTTTCATCCCATTTGGCCCGGTAGCCAACAATCTTCGGTTTTGCATCGGGATAATTGTTGAATTTTATTTCTGCAACCGGCAAAACAATGGGTCTATTCTGACCTGCTATTATTGACACATTGAATTCGCGGCCTTCGATATATTCCTCAGCAAAAAATAGCTGATCGTGCGCATTTTTGGCTGCAAGTCGTCCGGCAATGATTTCATTTTTTCCGATAAAAACCGGGTCGTGCTCGTCCATTCCAAATGACGCATGCTCCCATATCGACTTGAGGATAAACTGACTGCCTGTGAAATCCGTTTTGAGTTTGCCGGCATCACTGCTAAATGCAGGCGTTTGAATGCCATAAAGCTGCATGATTTTTTTTGAGAGCAATTTGTTGCTTGTAACATAAATGGCCTCGGAAGTGCAGCCTGTAAACCGCACATTCAGGTGTTCGAGCCATGCCGGGGCCATATGGATCAACCGCCCATCTCCCTTGATGGTTTCTACCAGATTGATAACAATTTCAGGCCGGGCATTCGCGATGATTTCAGTATTGTGGTCGAGATTGTTTTCAAATTCCAGTTGTTGAACCTGATAGCCAAGCCTTGACAATCCTTCAGCAAAATAGCGGGCTTGTTCCAGCACATCAAGCTCGTCCGCTGGAGGATTGGGACCGAGTTGGCTGTGAAAAATAAGTGCTTTGGGCATCAGGAATTATTTTTGGAGATTAATACGCTTTATAGCTGATTGCATAATCATCTTAATCAATTCCCTGTAGGAAATACCATTCAGTCGGCACAAAATGGGCAAATCTGAGTGAACAGGGTTTAAGCCTGCCAGGGGGTTCACTTCAATAAAGTTGGGAACGCCATTTTTGTCCAGTTTCAGGTCAACACGGCCACCATCGCGGCATTCAAGTGCATTCCACGATTTTAAGGCAACATCATAACAAAGGTCAACCATTGCTTTTTCAGGCAGGGAATAAGCAACCGTGGATTCATAGTTTTCCTTGTTGTGCAAAGAATATATTTGCTCTTCAACCTTGCCTTTTACCAACACTTCCATAATCCCGCAAGGGGCTGATTCAGCACCTGTTCCAATAATTCCGACAGTGAATTCCCTGCCCGTAAGAAATTCCTCCACCAATACCGGCTGATTAAATTTCTCCAGCAATTCCATGGCGTTCATAGCCAGTTCATCTGGATTGGTCACCAGTGATTTTTGTGAAATGCCTTTGCCTGTTCCTTCGGCCACAGGTTTGATAAACAAGGGGTATTCCAGCCCGATAAACTCCAAATCCCTTTCGTTTTTAATAAGGGCAAAAGCTGCTGTAGGAATATTGTGTCCCTGAATAATATGCTTGGCCATGCCCTTGTGCAGGCTAAGCGAAAGCACCATGGGATCGGAAAACACATAGGGAATGCGGAATGCATCAAGCAATGCCGGCACCTGTGCTTCGCGCCCGATGCCGTGAATCCCTTCGGCGATATTAAAAACCATATCCCAGCGATTGCCCTTTGCCAAGGCATGTGTGAGCTCAATGATATTCCCAATTCGTTCTGTTTGGTATCCCAGCTCATTCAGCGTCGTTTCAAGGCCGACAATGGTTTCTTCAGAATCGAACTCTGCCACTGCTTCATGTGAGAATCCCTGCTGAAGATAGGTGGATTTTAGGTCGTATGTGAGTCCTACTTTCATTTTTTTTGATTTGTATTTGTGCTGTTTGAAAACCTGCCATCCCACAGTCCTTTGAAAAAGTGCCGTGCATTGATGCCGAGTGATACATTCTTATAACCACCTTCCTGAACAACCATCATTGGGATTTTCATTTGGCCAATCAAGTATCCGTTCTTATAAAAATCCGGCGCTGTAAAGCTCCATGTTCCGGTTGGGTCGCCTTTTCCTATATCGAAGCCAAGAGAAACCAATAAAAAACGTGGACTGAAGGTTTTTATCTTTTTCAATGCTTTTACAAGAGTTTCCTGATAAGCTGCTGTTGAGCACGTTTCTGGTAAGGGGTAATTGTTGTTGAACCCAATGCCATCGCCAATTCCTTTTTCCTCGATGAAACCAGTAAAATATGGATAGGCAAATGAAGGATGGCCGTGGATAGAAATGGTAAACACATCATTGCGATGATAAAAAATATCCTGCTGTCCGTTGCCGTGGTGATAATCAATATCCAGAACGGCTACTTTACCGTATTCACTGAGGAAATTGGCCGCTATCGCAACATTATTGAAATAGCAAAATCCGCCAAAAACTTTTTTTTCTGAATGATGACCCGGTGGCCTTATTAAAGCATAGGAAAGTGGATGTTCTTCAAGAAGCTTCTGACTAGCAGTAAGCACGCAGTCAACAGCTCTTTTTGCTGCAAGATAAGCGTTTTTGTTGATGGGAGTGAAAGTATCAATACAATAATATCCGGCAGCTACAGAGCGGTCTTTGGGTGGTTTTGCGGGATTCCTGATTGGGAAAACATAAGGATAAACAGATTGTCCGGGCTTGAGGTCTTCGCATACTTTTTTTAGATAATTCACCAGACCAGCAGCATGCACCTTGCGGATATGGTCCTCAGCAAAGACCAATGGTTTGATTTCTTCAAACAGACCCGTTTTACTTATTTCTTTCCTGATATTCTCTATCCTCACAGGCGATTCCACATAGCCCCTTTCCCTAACATGGTGGATTGAATGCTTGTCGTTGACCACGAGAAATATCCTGCGTCGCAATGGCAATTCTGCCTGGTTTTTATTTAAAGGCTCTGATTTACTGTATAAAAATGGCCTAAGCTCTACTGGCCCATCCTGTATGGAATTCAGTACTTTTTCCCTGTAACTGGCAGGGCAATAATCGGAATACTTTCTCTCAAGTATGGCTGCAACAATCTTTTTCAGGGTTTTGCCGGTTACAGGTTCTGTTTGATCCAGCTTGTCGAAAACAAGCAAAGGCGGACAAGTATCAGATTCTTTTACAGGAAGTTCGTATGAAGTATTGATGATAGGCCTGGCTCCAAATTTTTCGTAGAATTTTAAGCGTTTTTTGTTTTCGTTCACGAGATCAGTGTCCTGGCAAAGGGCTGTAGTATCTGGCAAACATTCGAAAAACAAACCCAATGCCCCAAGCTCTTTGGATTCTTCCCTGACCCTTTCATAAAGTGCACTGCCAATACCTCCAGCCATCACCTCTTTACTGGTTGCGATATAGTCGAGAAAGCAGAAATTTATATCAGGGGCAAAATACAAAATGGCAAAACCTTTAACGAGCCCGCTGAAATTTTCAAGCACAAAAACTCGGACGGAGAATTTGTATTTCAACGGGTTTTTTAACTGGTCTGGAATAAGTTCAAATTTTGTGGGATCAACAGACGGAAAATGCGAAACAAGTATTTGTTTTACCTGCTCAATGGCCTCTTTATCTGGCAGATAAAGATCGTTTGTGATTGTACGGATGCGAAACATGGCCTATTGAATTTCCGGATATGTGAATGTTCTGTTTTCAAAGTTCCGCAAAAGGATATTTCCTTGCTCATCCTTTCCCAGAAAGTATTCAGGCAAAAGCGGAATTTTACCTCCGCCTCCTGGCGCATCGATCACAAAGTGAGGGACGGCATAACCGGTGGTATGGCCCCTTAAACCCTCCATAATTTCAAGGCCTTTTTCAATTGGAGTCCTGAAATGAGTTGAACCGGGAATGGGATCGCACTGATAGAGATAATAAGGCCGTACCCTTAGTTTTAACAGGCCTTGCATCAATTCTTTCATAAGGTGAACCTCATCATTGATGCTTTTTAGTAGCACAGTCTGGCTTCCCAGCGGAATGCCTGCGTTGGCCAATCTTGCAGTGGCCTGGGCAACTTCCTGTGTAAGCTCATCAGGATGTGTGAAGTGGATGCTCATAAAGAGCGGGTGATATTTACTGAGTATGCTCACAAGGTTCTTTGTTATCCTTTGTGGAAGCACAACCGGCACTTTGGTGCCGATGCGGATTATTTCCACATGGGGAATGGCCCTGAGCCGGCTCAGCACGTAATCAAGATAACTGTCGCCCAAAGTGAGCGGGTCTCCACCCGAAAGCAATACATCCCTGATGGCCGGATGGGCAGCAATGTAATCGAATGCCGGCTCGAGTGCAGCTTTGCCAAGGTGCAGTTTGTTGTCTTGTGCCACCATATGCGATCGTGTGCAATAGCGGCAATAGGCTGAGCAAAAGCCTGTGATAAGGAAGAGGACCCTGTCAGGATATCGGTGAACGAGGTTAGGCACCGGACTCGAATGTTCTTCATTCAGTGGGTCATGATTTTCGCCGGGGCTAATAAACAACTCTTCCTTAACAGGTACAATGGAGCGCCTCAAGGCTTGCATCGCATTGTTTTGCGAAAGCAATGAGACATAATAAGGCGTAATGCGAATGGGTAGGTTTACCTTGTCATTTTCGTCGCAAGCAAGTTCATCTGCGGTAAGTGATAGAAATGGCCTCAGGCCTGAAACACTTTTAATACTGTTTCGTACCTGCCATTGCCAATCGTTCCAATTATGGAGGTTGGCCGAGGGAAAATGTTTGTTTAAAAATTCAAGGGATTGTGTTGATGGCGCAATAGCTCCGGAGGCGGAACCATGAGGGAGGTGGCCA
>CAYTUA010000421.1:0-7083 GCA_964440855.1 uncultured Lentimicrobiaceae bacterium | reverse complement strand
ATTTCGCTATCGGATCACACCTGAACGTTATTGTTAGCCTGCATTTTAACTACCGATACCGATTGAGCGACTTTATAACCTTAACAGCTTCAACAGGTTTAACGCACTTTTCGAATGGGTCGATGAAGACACCGAACATTGGCATAAATATCCCCTCTTTTTCTGTTGGCCTCTCCTCCTTTTTGACCAAACCCAACCCCTATCTCGACAGAAAATTATTACCTGAATTATACCTTTTCGAGTTTGACGGCAAACGCTGGTTTTCAATAGAGCCAACTGTGGCAATTGGGTATAAAGACATGAGCCAGCAATTGGGCGAGAGTTTTATGGTGTACCATATGTCTGTAAATATCATGAAGCCCATTTCGCTGAAAGGAAAAATCGGTTTGGGTATTGATGCCAGCTATGATGCGTCACATCCGGCACAACTCAAACGGAAAAACATTGTTTACGAGAGTGATTTAAAAATAGTTAAGCCCGGAATAACCGTTATTTATGAAATGGTTATGTCGCAAACTTCTTTTGTGTTTCAATTGGGTTCGCATCTGGGCGGCCTCGAGAATTCCAGGGGAAATATATACCAGAAAATTGGCCTGAAACGTTATTTCAATGAAAGTTTATATGGCTCCATAACGCTGACTGCCCATTTGGGCCGTGCCGATTATATTGGTTTCGGGATTGGCTATCGTTTTGATTTTAAATATTATTAGCATTTAAATCCATGACATTTATGCAAAGCAAATTATGGATGCATATTCAATATCTGACAAAAGCAAAATGGCTTTTAGGCTTGCTGTTAATCATGGCATCAGCTTCATGCACCAAAGACCCTTTGGGATGCATCAAATCGACCGGTGAAATCAAAACTGAGAGGTACCCGGCTGAAAGCTTTCAGGCTGTATTGGCTATGGACAACATCGATATTACTTTTCATTATGTTGCCAACCCCGAGGATGTTGGGGTTGAAATATCAGCTGGAAAAAATTTATTGCCAAAAATTAAAATAGAAAATCAAAAGTTTGTACTTCGAATCCCCGGCGACAGCCTTAATACCGGTTCAATCGATAGCCTTGACAGGTTGGTTATTACCAACGAAAACCAGTGTAATTGGGTCAGGAGTTTTGAAACACCTATAACAGCCAAGGTTTTCTACCACAAATTGAACCATCTTGAATACCGTTCCGTTGGAAACATCAACTTCAACGATACGCTAAGGGCCGACACTTTCAGGCTGGATGTGTATGAAGGCAGTGGCAGGATTGATTTGTTGCTGAACACCAAAACAAGCTATATCTCTTTTCATTACGGAAGTGCGGAAATATTTGCCCAAGGCCAATCGGGCGTCAGTTATATTTACCAGGCCAGCTATGGCCCCATTCGCTCAGACGAACTCTTTTCACAGTTTGTTTATATGAACAACCGAAGCACCAATGACACCTATGTGCATGCCAATGTTCATTTGGGTGTGACCATTTCTTATTCTGGCAATGTGTATTATAAAGGTGATCCCAATATTAATTTATCCCCTTTTGGAACAGGCCAATTGATCAAAATGGAGTAATTGCCCTGTCGACAAAAGCTGCAAAAGGGTGTACAAAAAATACCTGCAAGCAAGCATTAGTAAGCCCTTGCAAAATACACCCTTTGACGGGATGGTTTTCCGGAATAGATACATGTGCCCTCTTTCGGGTTCTCCTCTATCGGGATCAAACGGATGGTGGCTTTGGTTTCTTCTTTAATTATTTGCTCAGTTTCTGGAGTGCCATCCCAATGGGCAAGTAAAAAACCACCTTTTTCGATTTGCACCAGAAAATCATCCCAGGTATCGATCTTGTGTGTATTCAGGTTTCTAAAGTCCACAGCCTTTTGGTACAAATTATGCTGAATTTGGTCGAGCAAATTCAGAATTTTCTGGTCAATATTTTTTATGTGAAGGCTCTCTTTCTCTAAGGTATCCCTGCGGGCTACTTCAACAGTTTCCTGTTCGAGGTCGCGTGGTCCAATGGCCAATCTCACCGGCACTCCTTTAAATTCCCATTCGGCAAACTTAAAACCGGGTTTGTGCGTATCCCGCGCATCATACTTAACCCTGATGTTGCGTGCTTCCAACTGGCTTTTTATCTCAGCTACCTTTTCAGAGATGGCATCCAGCTGCTCTTGATTTCGATAAATTGGAACAATAACCACCTGAATTGGAGCAAGTTTTGGAGGAACTACCAATCCGTTGTCATCAGAATGGGCCATAACAAGTGCTCCCATCAAACGGGTGGATACCCCCCAGGAGGTAGCCCAAACATAATCCTGCTTGTTTTCGCGGTTCAAAAACTTAACATCAAAAGCTTTTGCAAACTTTTTGCCCAAAAAATGAGAAGTACCAGCCTGCAATGCTTTGCCGTCTTGCATTAAGGCTTCAATGCAATAGGTTTCAACAGCCCCTGCAAAACGCTCATTGGGCGATTTTACACCCCTTAACACTGGCAGGGCCATCCAGTTTTCAGCAAAATCTGCATAAACATGCAACATTTGTTCAGCTTCGGCCAATGCTTCCTGCCTGGTAGCATGAGCTGTATGCCCCTCCTGCCATAGAAATTCAGCCGTACGCAAAAACAACCTTGTGCGCATCTCCCAACGTACCACATTGGCCCATTGGTTAATCAACAAGGGAAGGTCACGGTATGATTGTATCCAATTGCGGTAAGTATCCCATATGATGGTTTCGGATGTAGGCCTTATAATCAATTCCTCTTCCAGCTTGGCATCTTCATCAACTACGATCCCCTTGCCATCGGGATCATTCTTTAAACGATAATGCGTAACAACTGCACATTCTTTGGCAAATCCTTCAACATGGGCTGCCTCCTTGCTGAAAAACGACTTGGGAATAAAGAGAGGGAAATAAGCATTCTCATGGCCAGTATCTTTAAACATTTTATCCAAGGCAGCCTGCATACGCTCCCAAATAGCATAGCCATAAGGCTTTATGACCATGCATCCCCTCACCGCAGAATTTTCTGCAAGATTGGCTTTGGTTACTATATCATTGTACCATTGAGAATAGTTATCTTCGCGTTTAGTTAATTCTTTTGCCATCGAAATTTTGGTATAATATTTGTGTTTTAAATGAACAATAAAACGCAAAATTAAGAAAAAACTATGCGAGCTATTCACATAAATGTAAAGGAGGGCAACAAAATGAAAACCATGAAGATTTTAACCATTGTTTTAAGCTTCGTTATTACAGCCTGCTCAACAGGCAGTCATGTTTACGACGACGTTTATTACTCAAGAAGTGGTCAATCAGGTGACGCCAGCACCTCAGTAGCCAAAGCACCCGTGCAAACCTACACGGCTACTGCAGAAAGTAGCAATGCGGACTACAACTACGAATCATATTACGAGGAGGGCGTGTCAACACCGGTTTACGAAAACACCTCACCAAGTTATTCAAAAACAGAAACGGTTACCGAACCCGATGGCACCTCCTATACCACCACTGAAACTTATTATGATTCGGAATATTCAAGCAGGTTCAGGAGATTCCATAGCGGATCGTCCAGCTTCAACTATTATGATGGTTACAACGCAGGATGTTTTGATTGTGGCAGGACCAGCATGTATATGGGCTTTGGATATCCTTATGGCATGGGCTGGTCAATGGGTTATGGTTATGGATGGCCACGTTACGGATATTACGATCCCTTTTTTGATCCCTGGTATGGCTATTATGGATCATACGGATATTATGGATACGGATATGGTAGCAGGTGGGGATACAACAGCTACTGGGCTGGATACAACCACGGCTATTGGAATGGATATTACGATGGAGGAGGATATGGTAGCTGGTACAGTGATTCACACAGGCCAGGCGGCAACAACAGATATTACGGCCATCGCGGTAGCTACGGAGGTGGAACAACAGTACCAAGTGGATCGCCAAGGGGCAATATCACCAAATCAACTGAAGCAGGTTCGCCAAGAGGTGCCCGCACTACTGCTGACACTGAAATCCGTCAGGATGCAAGCACTTCCACACGTGGTTCTGTTGCCGGAACACGTCCTGAACAAAGCAGCAGGCAAGCTGCAATTGCAAGGCCAGAGCGCGAACAAACCCAGAAGGGAGAACGCATTGAAAGGCCTGTCAATACTAGGACACAAGTAGAAACAAGGCCAGCAGCGCAACGCCAAGAAGCCACCAGACCTGCTGCTTCAGAAAGAATCAACGAGTACAGGGAGCGATATGAGCGTCCGGCATCTGCCGAAACTCGTCAGCAAGCACGCGAGCAGCGCTATGAAAGGCCCAAGAACTATACCGCACCCAATGTGCGTCAGCCCAAATCGAGTAACGAATATGTGAGGCCACAAGCAGTTGAGCAAAACAGGCAATCGCAGAGAAGCCAACCAAGTGCGCGCCCAAGTGCCCCCACTCAAAGGCAAGCTACAGCAAGCCCTTCAAGGTCAACTACCAGAAGTCAGCCTTCAACAGTAAGAAGCCAACCTACGCAAACCCGTCAGACAAGCACCCCTTCACGGAGCTATACCGCACCTGCAAGGAGTTCGAGTCCGGCAGTAAGCACACCTTCGCGTAGCTCCTCAAGCGGATCAAGCTCAAGCGGAAGTAGCAGCAGGGGCAGCAGCTCGTCCAGTAGAGGTGGCGGAAGAAGGTAAAAAAAAGACTACCTGCTGTTTATTGCAGCTACCATTGAGCTAAAAACCGAAACCCACATGCAATTTGACCTATTGAATTCCAACTTCATGTGGGTTTCCTTTTATCCAAACTGAAATAATTATTCAAAATGAAAAAGATTCAAATCACCATCATCTTAATGCTAAGCACTTTAACAATGCTTGCACAGAACGAAACTGATGCCCTTCGCCATTCTCAGTATTATTATCAGGGTACAGCACGCAGTATGGCTATGGGTGGGGCTTTTGGCGCACTCGGTGCTGATTTTTCAACCCTTAGCACCAACCCGGCTGGGTTGGGTATGTACAGGGCATCGGAGTACAGCCTTTCCCCCGACCTGTTTTTCAGCAAAACGGAGTCAACCTACAATGGGATGTTTGGCGACGATACACGTGGCAATCTAGGATTAAGCAATTTTGGGATTGTTTCAACCTATCCGTCCTCTTCCACCTCATCAAGTGCCTTAAAATACTACCAGTTTGCTTTCGGCATGAACCGTTTGAACAATTTTGGCAACAGACACTTCATTCAAGGTGACAACAACGATCATTCCCGCATAGATGTTTATCTGGACGAAGTATGGAGTATTGATCCGGCTGATATTGAAAATGAAGGCCCCTTCGATTTGTACCCTGCCTGGTATGTATATTTGCTCGACACCATCACCATTGATGGCCTGTTGTATTATGACAGCCCGGTGCCTCCAGGAGGCATCAGGCAATCAGAAGCCTCAAAAACATGGGGATCGACAAACGAGTGGTTGTTTGCCGGAGGTGCTAATATCAACGATGTAATCTATATAGGAGCCACACTGGGCTTGCCCTATACGCGCTATTTCAGGGAATCAAATTACAGGGAAGAAGATCTAATGGACACCATTCCCGGATTTGATTATTGGAACTTCACCGAAAGACTTGAAACTACAGGCTGGGGCATCAACCTGAAAGTAGGTATCATCGCATGGCCGGTTGATTGGTTAAGAATAGGTGCTGCTGTTCACACGCCGACCTATTATTACGGACTGAACGATAAGTGGTACACGACAACCGAAGCCAGACTCGGCCCTGATTTCAACAGAAAAAGCTCCCCAACCGGCGAATATAATTATACCATCAGCACCCCCTTGCGTGCCATTGGTAGTGCAGCCATTATATTTGGAAATTTTGGAACAATCAGCGCTGATTACGAATATGTGGACTATACCAATATGCGCCTCAGAAGCCTGGATTACAACTTTGCCTTTGAAAACGAAAATATCAGGGATTCCTATACGGCTACAAGCAATTTGAGACTGGGTACTGAATGGCGGGTGGCAAACTTTATGTTCCGCGGTGGATTTGCCATGTATGGCAGCCCTTATGCCAATAGTTTAAACGATGGCAGCCGCACCAGTCTATCCGGTGGACTGGGATATGCTGGACAAAACTTTAGTGTGGACTTTGCCTGGGTGCACAATAGCATGTCGCAGGACTATTACCTCTACTCCTCAACCAATTATACAACCAATGCTACTAAACAAGATATTAGCAGTCAAAATTTTGTAATCACCTTGCGGACAAGGTTCTAACCTTGCCAAAATATTTTTTTGAAAGCGCTATCGGGAAATAAGCCGGTAGCGCTTTTATTTTTTGCCTGCTAAGCGATTGATACCCGCCTGGGCTTTCTGATGGATGCTGTTGCGGTACTCATCAGGTTTTAAGCTTAAGCACAGGTTATAGGCTTGGTAGGCTTCATCATTTTTGCCCAATAGTTCATAAACTGCACCTAGCTTTAAGCAGGCATTTGCAGCAAAATAGGCTTTGTTGTTTGCCCCTGTTTCAATTGTCTTTTGATAATACACAACGGCATCGTTCAAATTCCCCATTTCATGATAAATACGACCCTGTCGGTAAGTTTTTTCCAATTGCTCCACCTCGTTTAAATTACCCGTATAACCAAACAGCAAGGCATCCGCCTTTTTATAATAGCCACCATCAAACAACAGGCGCGATTTTAGCAAAACCCTATTGGGGATGATGCCTTGCGCGGCCTCACGGTGGGCTTGTTTGTCGGCATCCACCTGACCAGCAGCTGTTTCCGATACAGACAACATCCGTTTTTTATATCCTTCCGGATCATTCTCTATTAATGCTGCCCACGCCATTTTTCTTTTAGCATCGGCTCTGTAATTTATACCCTTAAAATGGTTCAGGAATTGCTGAAAATAAAAGGACGCTGAATCTGTTTCAAGCATACGCAGATATGCATCTCCCAAGAGATAATCCATATAGTGGAATGGAAAATATGCTTCATTTTGCGAACGCGACCGCAGCCTGACGATGGCTTCATCATTGCGCCCCAGGCGCATGAGCATATTGGACCTGGCATAGTTCAGCAGCATATTTGATTCGTCATCA
>CAYTUA010000420.1:0-3662 GCA_964440855.1 uncultured Lentimicrobiaceae bacterium | reverse complement strand
GGTGGTTTCTATTTTCCTCTCCTACAAGCTAAAACAAGCAGATATAAAACAAGGCTTTGGACTGGAACTGCCATCAAACGCATAGTTCTTTTCATGCCTATAAAAACAAGGGGCGAAACCAATTGGTTTCGCCCCTTATATTTTTGCTATTTTTGCCCCCCTAAATGCCTGTTCAATTTTTCAACGTGAGCATTATTTCATTGTAATTAATTGGCAAGCAGGACGCATAAGAATCTTATAATCTAAATTACTACTATGAAAAAAGGACACCCTATAGCCATCTACTACCTCTTTTTAGTGGAATTGTGGGAACGTTTCGCTTACTACGGGATGCGTGCCCTGCTTACCCTGTATATGGTTCAGCATTTGTTTTCGGACATGGCCCGCAAGGATGCCGACAACATCGCCCTTGGCACCTATGCTGCTTTTGCAGCCCTCGTGTATGCCACTCCTGTAATTGGAGGCATGCTGGCCGACCGCTTTATGGGCTACCGCAAGTCCATCATTACAGGCAGCATACTCATGGCTGTTGGGTTGTTTTTGATGTTGGTGCCCCAACCCTTATTTTTCTATATTGGCTTGGGTGTATTGGTTGCCGGCAATGGCTTGTTCAAGCCCAATATTTCATCCATGGTGGGAAGCCTGTACCAACCCGGCGACCCAAGGCGCGATGGCGGTTTCACCATCTTCTATATGGGAGTGAATATCGGTGCCTTGCTTTCGCCACTGGCATGTGGGTGGGTTGCTTATGCCTATGGCTGGACTTATGGATTTGGTCTTGCGGGCATTGGCATGTTGGTTGGCCTGTTTATCTTTAAGCTGGGTATTGGCAAGGGTGTTTTTAAAAATGCCGGCTTGCCTCCCGACACAGTCGAAAACCGTATTGCCATCGCAGGTATCAGCAAATCGAACTGGTCGATTATATTGGCCATTCTGACAGCACCTGTTTTTGCACTGCTTATCTGGAAAAACGATTTTGCAGGGTATCTGCTGTATATTATTTTAGCACTGGTTTTGTTTATTGTTCTCAAATCATTTCTTGAGATCACGCGCCCTGAGCGTGAGCGTATTATCGCCATTTTCATTCTGGCTATGTTCAGCACAGTTTTCTGGTCTTTCTTTGAGCAGGCCGGTACCACCCTCACCCTTTTTGCCGAGCGCAATGTGGACCTCAGGCTGATCAATGCTGCACAATCCAATATGATCAACCCCATTTATATCATCGCCCTTTCTGTTCCCTTTTCGATGTTGTGGACCTGGATGAGCAGCCACAAGTTCAATCCTTTTACGCCTTATAAGTTTGCCTATGGCATTGCACAGCTTGGGGTTGGCTTTCTGATTTTTGCCTATGGTGCGCGTTATGCCAGCGAAACCGGCATGGTGCCCATGCTTTTTCTAATTCTGGGTTATTTCTTTATCACCACAGGCGAATTGTTCATCAGCCCGATTGGCTTGTCCATGGTAACCAGGCTTTCACCCGTAAAAGTTGTATCCTTTATGATGGGCGTATGGTATCTTTCCATTTCGTTTGCGCACTATATTGCGGGTTTTATAGCCAAATTCACCACCCGCGACTTTGAAGGCAGCGACAGTTTCCTCGATCGGTTTTCTGAAACCGTATCAGGCCTGAATGCTGAAGTGGTGGTTTCAAAACAAATGGAATCGTTTAATACGCTCTTGTCCTACACCAATGTTTTTACATCCATAGCAGCTGTGGCATTTGTTGCAGCTATACTTGCCTTGCTTACAGCACCCCTTATCAAGAAATTGATGCATGGGGAGCATTAAAAGTAGAGGTTGACTGCCAAAATTGAAAAAGATTATGATATTGCCTGATGAAGTGTACAACATAAGGCTGGTTAGCAGCGTTCATCAATAATTGATGCACATTAGGTATGTAATAAGTACTTCAGCAATTTAAGGTTATTCATTCCTGAAATTGGGACCTTAAGAATTTAACAACTTAGTATCTTTGCAACTGAAAGTAGCCTAGCAAATCCAGTACGTGAAAAACATCTATTCCTATACACTGAAATCATACCTGGGGCCATTTGTCCTCACTTTTTTCGTTGCACTTTTTATTTTGCTGATGCAATTTTTATGGAAGTACATCGATGACCTTGTTGGCAAGGGCCTCGAATGGTATGTAGTGGGCGAACTCATGTTTTACGCCAGTGCAACCTTTGTGCCCATGGCACTACCACTGGCTGTGCTGCTTTCCTCCCTGATGACTTTTGGCAACCTGGGCGAACGCTATGAGCTTGTTGCCATGAAGGCAGCAGGCATTTCCGTTTGGAAGGTGATGCGGCCACTGGTAATATTTTCAATTGTCCTCAGCATTGCGGCCTTTATGTTTTCGGAATATGCTTTACCTGTAGCCAACCTCAAGTTCAGGTCGTTACTTTATGATGTAAGACAGCAAAAACTGGCATTTAACATCAACGAAGGTGTTTTTTACAGCGGCATTGATAACTACATCATCCGCATAGGCGAAAAAGACCGCGACGGACGCACTATTTACGATGTAAAAATATATGACCATACCGACCGCTTTGGCAATATCAAGGTAACGACAGCCAAATCTGGCTATATGGAACTCAGCCCCGACCAGCGCAGTATTGTTTTCACCCTTTTTGACGGCTACAACTACACAGACATTGTAAACACACGCAACTATCGTGAAAACAGACCTTTCGACAGGTCAAAGTTTTCTGAACAAAGGCTCCGGTTCGACCTGGATGATTTCGACCTGACACGCACCCAGGAAGACCTGTTCAAAAGCCATTATTCCATGCTGAACATTGAGCAGCTCACCTATTTTATCGATTCACTCGATACCAAACTGAATGAGCGCGTAGAAAGATACAACCAGAATTTTGTAAGGCGGCTGAACCATCTTACCACCCTCGACAGCACGCAGGCAAAAAGACGTATAACCGATTACCGGCCAGGGGATTTGGCAACTGATAGTCTGGCTCAGGATACAACTGGTTTGAAATGGCCATTTTTGGATAATTTCAATACGGTCGAACAAAAAGCCATGCTCGACCTGGCCGTATCAGCCACCAGAACAACGCGCGACAATATTGTTTTCAATAAGGATGATTTTGAGAAACAGGCCGAAAACATCCGAAGGCACTACCAGGCCTGGCATAAAAAATATAGTCTGAGTTTTGCCTGTTTGATATTGTTTTTTGTTGGCGCACCGCTTGGCGCCATCATCCGCAAAGGGGGATTGGGCTTGCCAGTGGTAGTCTCGATACTGCTTTTTATAGTGTATCACATTGCAAGCATTACTGGCGAAAAAGCTGCACGTGTAGGCGATTTGGGCATGTTCACAGGCATGTGGTTGTCCTCCATGCTGATGTTGCCCATTGGCTTGTTCCTCACCTTTAAGGCCACCACCGATGCCCCTTTGCTGGATGCTGAAAGCTGGCGGAAGATTTTTACAAGGATCACCAATCTGTTTAACAGTAAAGGAAGACCAGCATGAAAATCCTGATGCTCTGCAATAAATCGCCCTGGCCTGCTATAGAAGGGGGCCCTATGGCCATGAACAATATGGCTGAAGGATTGATCCAAGCCGGACATCAAGTGAAAATCCTGGCCGTAAATTCGTTTAAATATAATATCGATCCCAAACAAATTCCTGAAGATTACCG
>CAYTUA010000419.1:0-2836 GCA_964440855.1 uncultured Lentimicrobiaceae bacterium | reverse complement strand
GAATAATGCTTTTGCAATCCGGGTCGCTGCTGCCATAGCTGTCAAACTGCGTCCAGGTGACGTAAATATTGTTGTTCGTACGGTCAACCACCGCCCATTCCTTATCCTGCGCCTTTGTGCCATTCAGGCCCATATAATTGCCGTCGCTCCAGGTCATTCCCTTATCGGTCGATTTCTGTGACACGATGCGGTCGATCCAATGGCCACCGGGTGGGTTCGACAAATGAAAAAAGTAATAATGGCCAGCCGTATCAATGATGGTGACAGGGTCGCCCCAAACACCATAAGCCTGCGAAACCAGCACTTTGGCTGCCCATGTGTACCCTCCGTCATTGCTGACATACACATTGTTGATGTTTGACCCGGCAATTACCTCATCGGTGTTTTTGGGGTTGATAAAAATAACAGGCTCATCCACCGAATAAGGCGAACCGGAGTTTGGTAGCTGTATATTCTGATGCTGTGCCGGAAGTATCAAACTGATGCCGAGGGCTAAGGAAAGAAGTATGGTTTTCATCACAGTGGCATTTTGCCACAAAGCTAATGAAATTAAGCCTGTACTCAACTGCTGTTTTTGGCGCATTTCATTGATGGCAACACTTTGCACTTGCAAAAAATTGTGGGTTTAACATTCCACCTAATCCTGCAAAATTGATTAAACAGTACTTGCTTTTAAAGTCCAAAGGCTTCGTTATGCGAGTCGTTGATGTTAGTCATCCAAAAGCCCGGGAAACAAAAACAGTACTGATATTGGTTGACATTATTTTTGGTGATGTTGGGATATCTGTCGGTTTTGTAGATGTAGAGGATTTTGTTGCCCCCAAACCCCCGAAATCGGGGGCTTCGACCCGGTGTGAAGTGTAGTAAAGGTTTGGTTTGGGGATCGGTACTTCACCATTGCTTCTCACTTAACTGGGCTGAAAGCCCCCGATTTCGGGGGGTTGGGGGCTAAAACCGCGCTTCGCGCTAAATCATTTGATTTTTCCAACTTTTCCCTCAAATTTACAGTCTTGTTTAACCATATATGTTATAAACATGAAAACGCCTACCCAAATCACACGCCACTCGGTTTTGCAATTCATTGTTACAGAAACAAAAAGTGCTTTCAATTTGAATGAAATAATTGCAATTGCCACAATCTTGCCGCTGATTGCAATCCTGAACTTGCTTGCACCTGCTGCGATTGCCCAATCCCGCGAAGAACCCATCACCATCAGCGGGCAGGATAGCATTACGCCACATACGGTGGACCCGGCAACCAAGGAAAGCCAAAGACATAATTGACAGATACTAAACAACCCCACCCGACCATTTGCCGTAACGCAGGTACAACCACGAAAACAAAGCCAGTAAGCCGCCATATACCAATTCGGAGGTCCACACATGGGCTACGTTGGCGTTGAAGTGATTGATAATTACATACACATAAGCCAGGTACAGCACAAGGACCAATATCTCAATAAGCAAGCCAATAATGGTTTTTCCTGTACCAAGCATGCCGTTGAACATGACAAAGCCAGCAGAAATAGCCATCGCTCCAAAATTGACGATATACAACACAGGTATGGCTTTTGTTATCAAATCGATATCGTTGGTATAAACCGAGAGTATCTGATGCGGAAAGAGGTAGCTCAAGATGATAAAAAACAGCACACCCCCGTTACTCATCAGGATAATACGTCCCATAATTTTGAATACCTGATCGTTGCGTTGCATGCCAATGGCAAAGCTGACCAATGAATTGGCAGCAGCCGAAAAGCCCCACACCGGGATCATTAAAACAATATAAATGCTGCGGATGATATTGGAAATGGCAAGCTCCTGTTCTCCCATTTTTTCGACCAGCAAAAAAAAGGCAAACCAAACAGAAAGGCCAAGGAAGTTTTGAATCATTAAAGGATAGGCCAGTTTCAGGTTGCGATAAAACAATTGCCTATCGAACCCTACAAAACTGAAAAGCGAAAACTGACGCACATTTTCCTTACTGATGGTATAAATCCAGAGATATAACAAAGCGCAGGCTTCTGCAATCACTGAGGCGAGTGCAGCACCCTGAATGCCCATTTCGGGGAAACCAAAATGGCCAAATATCAATACATAATCCAGGATTACATTGACAATGGCCATCACCAACGTACTCCAGGTGATAATGCGGGTGTTGGCGATGCCCACATAAAACGAGCGGAACATAATTTGGCCAAAGGCGAAAACAATGCCGTACATGCGAAAGTCCATATAATCCACAGTCGCTTCATAAATTCTTTGGCTATCGACAAGTGGCTTCAAAATGGCCGGACTAAAGAAAAAAAGCACGGCAAAAGACAATAGTGAAAGTGGCACCATAAAATAAAACACATGGTCGAATGTTTTACCAATACGCTTGTAATCACCTTCGCCAAAACGACGTGCGATGATAATCTGGGCTCCTGTACCAAAACCCATCGCCAGCATGATCAACACAAAATAAAACATGCCGCCCAGGGCTGAAGCCCCCAGCTCAATCTCCCCTACCCGACCCAAAAAAGCCGTATCGGTTACATTGATGAGGTTTTGTGCCACGCTTCCCAGAATAATGGGATAGGCAACGGCCCATATCTTTTTGTATGTTATATCATTATGCAAGCCGGGATTCATTATTTAAGAACCGGCAAAGTTAGGCGATTTATTGACCAATCCATATGCCGATGGCAATGGATTCATAAACAAACTGTGATTGGATTTTCAATCACTACTTGATGCTTCGCACATTGGTTTGTCTCGTCCTGATATAGGTTGACACCATGTAGAAACGAAAATGTCAACTTAAAACAGGATTATGAGGTTGCCTTTTTTGTGC
>CAYTUA010000418.1:0-7676 GCA_964440855.1 uncultured Lentimicrobiaceae bacterium | reverse complement strand
CAAGCCTCACCGAATTGCGGCTGCCAAGCCGCCAGGTCATGGTTTTGTCCAGTGTGTCGGGATTTCCAGGATGCAGCTCCCTGTAATGGAACACAATATTTACCTCATATCGTTTCCCGTTTTTTCCTGAATTCCAGCGGATTTGGCCGCCAGCCGTCAGGTGAAAACTAATTCTGCTGGTTGGAAAAACGACAGGATAGCTCTGAACGACAGGCGTTGTGGCAGTAATCAGGTCGTTGCCCCTGTATATTTCAAGGGTATAGGTTGCGGCGGGATCAATGGGAGTGGCCGTGTAATACATCAACTGGTTTGGGAAGTAAAAAATTGAATCGCCCGGACGTTTGTGTTTTATGGTGAGGGTATCGAGCTGTAAAACATCTTCAATGGTTCCCTTTTTTTTGATCAGCCTGGCATCAAGCTTATTACTATAATTACTCGAATCGGGGTTTTGGGCAATTAATATGGCGTTTCCCGGGCCCAGAAATGCCTTTGTGATTTTTATCCAGGTGGTATCTGTGCCTGGTTCAATCAAACCATATACAATTGTAATATCTTCGTAATCAGCATAATTGTCAACATCAGTAGAGCACGAAAAAAGAAAAAGGCTTGTGATGGTTATGAATGAAAGAAAAAAAGATTTCATATTGGGAATGCATTTATTATTTAGATCCTATAGGTTCTGCACATATTTTCTGAAAAACAAAACAACGCACAAAATTACAATATAATTGCGAAACCTTGGTTATGGATAAGTTAACGGTATTTGTGACAGGTTTTTTAAAAGCATTTTTGTGAATCAATCAGATGCCTGATGCTTTCTTTCTGAAATTACTCTTTTTAGATTGGAAGCAAAATGTAATTTGCTTACGCAGAAAGGTGTTAATCCTTTTCAAACTTTCATATCAGTATAAAACCCCTAACTTTGCCTGTATAATTTTTTGTTTTACACCTAATATGTTTTTTATGCACGCGTCGAAAAATATACCAAAGATTACCACCCATGTGCTTCAGGAAATGAAGCTGAAAGGGGAGAAAATAGCCATGCTTACAGCCTATGATTATTCCATGGCAAAAATTCTTGATGAGTCTGGTATTGATGTAATACTTGTGGGCGACAGTGCCTCCAATGTGATGGCGGGCCACAAAACCACCTTGCCCATTACACTAAATGAGATGATTTATCACGCTTCTTCGGTAATGCGTGCTGTAACAAGGGCTTTGGTAGTTGTTGATATGCCATTCGGCACCTATCAGGGCAACAGCAAGGAAGCCTTATTATCGGCTATACGCATCATGAAAGAGTCGGGGGCCAATGCCATAAAAATGGAAGGCGGTGAGGAAATTGTTGAATCCATCGACCGTATACTGAGTGCAGGAATCCCCATTATCGGGCATTTAGGCCTAACGCCTCAAAGCATCAATAAATTTGGCACTTATGGTGTAAGGGCAACCGAAGAAAAAGAAGCAGAAAAGCTACGCCGTGATGCCAAAATCCTGGAAGAGGCCGGTTGTTTTGGTCTTGTTTTAGAGAAAATCCCCGCTGCATTGGCCGCAGAAGTTACACAATCCATCAGCATTCCAACAATTGGTATTGGTGCCGGCCCTGCTGTTGACGGGCAGGTGTTGGTACTGCATGATATGCTTGGCATCAATCAGTCATTTTCCCCAAGATTTTTGAGACGTTACCATAATTTATATGATGAAATCCGGGGTTCAGTTTTTTCTTATATAGATGATGTGAAAACAGCCAGTTTTCCCAACGACAAGGAGAAGTACTAGTTTTTATACGACCTAACAGTAAGACCTAACAGGTTTAAGAAACCTGTTAGGTCTTAAATAAAAAACTGTCAGGTATAAAAAAATACTGCCATTGAAACCAATTACCCAACGGATACTATTTGAGGATAATCACTTGATTATCCTGAATAAATTGCCTTCAGAATTGGTTCAAGGTGACAAAACCGGTGACGAAAGTTTGCTTGAATCGGTGCGGGAATATATTCGCACTACCTACAGCAAACCGGGCAATGTTTTCACAGGTTTGGTGCACCGCATCGACAGGCCGGTAAGTGGTGCCGTTGTCTTTGCGAAAACAGGGAAAGCCCTTTCTCGGATGAATGAATTGGTTAAAGCACGAGACTTTGACAAAACCTATCTGGCAATCGTCAAGCAAAAGCCGCCAAAAACTTCGGAGGAACTGATACATTATCTGAAAAAAAACGAAAAACAAAATAAGTCCTTTGTCAGTTTGGCAACAGATAAAGTTGCCAAAGAAGCACGCCTGGCCTATAAATTGATTGGACAGTCGGATCGGTTTTTTTTATTGCAAATTGATTTATTCACTGGTCGTCACCATCAGATCAGGGCGCAGTTATCGGCCATTGGTTGCCCTATACGCGGCGACTTGAAATATGGCTATGACCGCCCTAACCCGGATGGTTCCATCAGCCTGCATGCCCATAGGGTGGTATTTACACATCCGGTGAAAAAAACGAGAATAGATATTGTGGCTCCACTTCCAGCCGAAATGCCCTGGAAATTGTTTAGTGATAATATTGATCAAACACCAAACTCACCTGTGAAATGAAAAAGCCTATTCTGCTGCTGTTTTTGCTATTTGTGCTGCTCAAAGTCCAAGCCCAGTATTTCCTCACCGGCCAAGATCCTGCCTCCATCAAATGGAAGCAGCTCCGCACAAAAAATTTCCGTTTCATTTTCCCCGACAATTACGCCCAGCAGGCGCGCTATATGGCCAATCTTTTCGAACACAGCTATCCGGCTGTGCGTTTTGATTTGAATGCTCCGCCTCTACGCACCAGTGTAGTTATTCACAACCAAAGTGTTATTTCCAATGCGATGGTGGCTTTTGCCCCCCGAAGGGTAGAAATGTTCAACACCCCTCCACAGGATGGTTATGCGCAGCCCTGGTACAAGCAGTTGGCAATACATGAGTTGCGGCATGTGGCACAGCTAAGCAAAATCAATACAGGCCTCACATATGAAATTGGCTATTTATTTGGTGAACAAGCTGTAGCCGGTATTTTCGGGCTCTTTCTTCCATTCTATTTTGTTGAAGGCGATGCAGTTGTAACCGAAACAGCCCTCGGAAACAGCGGAAGGGGCCGGCAACCCTTGTTTGAAGCCGGACTGCGGGCACAATTGCTCGAAATAGGCTATTATTTGCACGACAAAGCCTATTTTGGGTCTTATAAGGATTTTACACCTGATGTTTATGAATTGGGCTATTTTGTGGTGGGGCACAATAAAGTGAAATACGGCCCGATTCTTTGGGATCATACAACGCGCAATGTGGCCCGCAGGTTTTGGACTCTCAAGCCTTATTCTTCCGGCCTGAAAAAGTATAGTGGGTTTCGTAAAAATGCCCTTTACAAGGAAACCATGTACGACCTTTACGAAATCTGGAAAGCGCAATATGATTCGTTACAATATACACCTTATGAGCAAGTTAGTGGAATAAATAAACTACATACTGATTACCGTTATCCACAACCCCTTTCAAATGGCATCAGCATCGCCACCAAAAATGCATTGGATGATGTGTTGCGCATTGTAAGGGTTATCAACGGGCGCGAAACAATTGCTTTTACTCCGGGTCCTACTTTCAGGGAAACCTTATCGGCCACAGATAGCCTGGTTGTCTGGAGCGAATACCAGGCCGATATCCGCTGGTCGAACCGGAATTATGCTGTTATTAAAATTGGAGACAATAAAACAGGTAAAATCAGACAATTGACCCACAAAAGCCGCTTTTTTGCCCCTTCCCTTAGTGCTGATAATAAAAAAATCGTTGTAACAGAAACTGATGAAGACAGCAGGTACTATGTTGTTGTTCTTGATGCTGCTCGGGGTGAGGAATTGTTCAGGCTTGGATCGGACACACTCTTTTTTCAAACACCCGTATGGATGCCCGACCATTTACATATCGTAGCTGTAGTGGTTGGGGAGAATGGCAAATCTTTCATCAAAATAAATACGGTAAGCGGACAATCAGAACTGCTTATGCCCTTCACTTTTGATGATTTGGCTTTGTCTTCTGCTACAGACGAGTTGATTTTATTCGCTGGTTCATGGTCGGGTATTAGCAATATTTTCGCTTTTCGGTTCGACGATCAAAATATTTACCAGTTGACTTCTTCGGCCTTTGGGGCTGCGGATGCCAGCTTTAGTGCAGATGGTTCAAAATTAACGTATGCCGATTACAATTCAAGTGGTTTCCGCCTGGTAGAGGCCAATAGCGATGATTTGCTATGGAAACCGTTAAACCAGGTTGAAAATAATGCTTATCAACTGGCTGATGCGCTGAGTGAAATGAGCATTTACAATGTGGATGAAGTCACCATTCCGGATAGTGCCTATTCTATCAGACCATACAGTAAATGGCGCAATTTATTCAATATCCACAGCTGGACATTGTTCCACATCGACGCGGAAAACCCGGAAGTTGGTCCCGGTATCAGGCTGTTTTCACAAAATGAGCTCAGCACAGCAGTTACAGAATTGGGATTTCATTACAACCTGAATGAGGAAGCGTATATGCAAAGCCTCAGTTTCGACTACCTTGGCTGGTTTCCTGTGGTTAATTTTAAATTGAACACAGGCACACGGCGCGGCCAAACTGAATTGGATGGCGAAACCTATAAGCTGGCATGGTGGCAGACTGACTGGAGCCTTGGGTTGCGTGTACCGCTCAACCTAAACCGCAACAGATGGGTGAGCGGCATACAGCCTGGTTTTCGCTACAATCAGGTATATCGTAAAATGGATGAGGATGTAGGCTTGAATTTCAAACAGGATTTGATTCATGCGTTTGAATATGATTTGTTTGCTTACACCCAAATGCGCAGTTCAAAACGCGATCTGTACCCTCGTTTGGGACAATACGGGCGGCTTTTATACAGGCATTCAGCCTTCGATGATAGTCCGGCAGGACAGTTTTTTGTCAGTTCCACTACTTTTTTGCCCGGATTGCTCCCGCATCATGGCATCAGGCTGTATGCGGCATACCAATGGCAGCAGACAGGGCTGTGGGCTTTTGGAAATGCCATTGCCTTACCTCGCGGTTACAACGGATTGTTTTTTAGCGAAAACACTTCATTGAAAGCTGATTATGTTTTCCCCATTGCCTATCCCGACTTGAACCTACCCACCGTATTTTTGTTGCAACGTTTACGTGGAGGGTTCTTTGGTGATTATTTTATGGGCAGGGGCAATCAGCCTGATGCTGAACTTACTTCAGTTGGATTGGAATTTTACAGCGATTGGTTTTTCCTGAATATTCCTTTTCCGGTAAGCCTTGGGGCCAGGGTAAACTACCTGCCGATGGGTGGCAATTTTGGAATTGAGTTTTTGTTTGATATAAACCTGACCACCTTGTATTAGTCTGAGAATGGATTGTTTTTGTATCTTTCGCCAAAATATAAAAACAACAACCCATGGAATTAATTATTCATTTACTGATAATGGCTGTAGTAGTGATGGTTACGGCGGCCATTCTTCCCGGGACCACAGTTAAAAACTTTTGGAGTTCCCTGGTAGTAGCCATTGTGATTGCGCTGCTCAATAGTTTTTTGTTGCCGGTAATGGTGTTTATTACCATTCCTATTACCATACTCACTTTTGGCTTGTTCCTGATCGTGTTGAATGCTTTCATTATTTGGCTGGCAGCAGCCATTGTAAAAGGGTTTTATGTTGAAAATTTCTGGTGGGCACTCGCTTTTGCCATTATCCTTTCACTATTTCATTCTTTATTTGGCATTAGTGGATCACAATTTAAGTTGATGTAAATTAAAACATTAAAGTAAGTATTATGAAAAGCCGCATTCTTGATTTTAGCCCTGATATTGAAAAAATTGTTGGCAAATGTCGCTATTGCAGTCTTGCGATGATCGATTTGGAAGGCAAGCCCTATGTGATTCACATGAATTTTGGTTTCAGAGACAAGATGCTTTATTTGCATGCCGCCCCTGAGGGAAAAAAAATTAATATCCTGAAGAAGAATCCCGAAGTATGTGTTGCTTTTAGCACAGATCATATGTTGCGATGGCAGAATATTGAAGTGGCTTGCAGCTACACCATGAAATACCGTTCGGTATTGATGTATGGCCGTGTTGAATTTGTTGAGGATATAGCCGAAAAGGAAAACGCCCTGAACATCATCATGAATCAATATACCGACGAAGATGCGCGGTATAGCGAACCGGCCTTGCGCAATGTTTGCGTGTTTAAAGTGAAAGCCGAAAAAATAGAAGGCCGGGCATTCGGCTATTAGAGCTTTTTTTTGGGCCTGTATAACAAAACGGGCTGCCTGCGATGAAAAGGCAACCCGTTTGTGGCACCATGTGCCTGCTCATATGTATATGTTGGCAATTGGCAGTTACCAGTTGGCAAATAGTAGTTACCAGTTGGCAATTGGCAGTTACCAGTGGGCAAATGCTCCTGGTTTTATGGGGCCAACTTTTTTATACCAGTCCCTGGGCCAGCATGGCATCGGCAACTTTTACAAAGCCGCCAATATTGGCACCATTGACGTAGTTGATAAATCCATCTTCTTGAGTGCCGTATTTCACACAAGTTTCATGAATGTCCTTCATGATAACATGCAGGCGTGCGTCGACCTCTTCGCGGGTCCATGACAAGCGGAGGGAGTTTTGGCTCATTTCCAAACCAGAAGTGGCTACACCGCCGGCATTGGCCGCTTTTCCGGGGCCGTACAAAATCTTGTTTTGAATGTAAACTTCAACAGCCTCAGGTGTAGAAGGCATATTGGCACCTTCCGAAACAACAAAGCAGCCATTCTTCATCAAAATCTTGGCTTCTTCTTCGTTGATTTCGTTTTGGGTAGCACAGGGCAGGGCCACGTCACACTTGATGGACCAAGGCCTTTCGCCATCATAGTACTTGGCATTGGGATATTTCTCCACATATTCCGACATGCGGCCACGTTTTACATTTTTGAGGTGCATTACAAACTGAAGTTTTCCATCGTCAATGCCATCCGGGTCGTGAATAAATCCACTTGAATCACTCAATGTAACAACTTTGCCGCCAAATTCATTGGCTTTTTCAGTAGCGAATTGGGCCACATTGCCCGAGCCGGAAATAGTTATCACTTTACCTTTGAGGCTGTCGCCGCGGGTTTTGAGCATTTCTTCGGCAAAGTAAACAGTGCCATAACCGGTTGCTTCAGGACGGATCAGCGAGCCACCCCATTCAATGCCTTTGCCGGTGAGTACGCCGGTAAACTCATTGCGCAGGCGTTTGTATTGACCAAACATATAGCCAATTTCGCGGCCACCAACGCCTATATCACCTGCCGGAACATCTGTATTCGGGCCAATATGCCTGAACAATTCCGTCATGAAACTTTGGCAGAAACGCATCACTTCGAAATCGGATTTTCCTTTGGGATCGAAGTCGGAGCCGCCTTTTCCACCACCCATTGGCAGTGTTGTCAGAGAGTTTTTATACACTTGCTCAAAGGCCAAAAACTTGAGGATGCCGAGGTTTACAGTGGGGTGAAAACGCAAGCCGCCTTTGTAAGGCCCAATGGCGCTGTTCATCTCTATGCGGTAACCTTTGTTGATCTGCACTTCGCCTTTGTCGTCGGCCCAGGGCACACGGAAAAGGATTACGCGCTCGGGCTCAACCATGCGTTC
>CAYTUA010000417.1:0-7685 GCA_964440855.1 uncultured Lentimicrobiaceae bacterium | reverse complement strand
GTTGCGAATGGCTATTTTGATATATGAGCGGAACATACTATTTGGTTTGTTAATTTATCCTTTCAAATCACAAGAGTAAAACCCCTAAGTTTAAAGGGGCAAGTTTAGTAAGATGGGTTTTCCAGTGTCCTAAACCACACTGAATGAGCTGCGCTTAATGTCCTCATTGATGATTTGCCCGTCGAACAGCCTGATTACGCGCTGACTATATTCAGCATCACGCTGGGAGTGGGTAACCATAATGATGGTAGTGCCATTGCCATTGAGCTCGCTAAGCAAGTTCATTACTTCCTCACCATGTACCGAATCAAGGTTACCGGTAGGCTCATCCGCAAGAATCAGTGCAGGTTTGGCAATTACAGCACGCGCGACGGCAACGCGTTGTTGCTGGCCACCCGACAATTGTAACGGAAAGTGCTTTTTGCGGTGCATAATTTGCATTTGGGTAAGCACTTCTTCAACACGTTCCTTGCGTTCGCGTGCAGGCATGCCGAGGTAAATCAGTGGCAATTCCACATTTTCAAAAACAGTGAGTTCGTCAATCAGATTAAAATTCTGAAAAACAAAACCAATATTTTGCTTGCGCAGATTGGCCCTTTGGCGCTCCGTGCTTTTCGACACATCCTTATCCAGGAAATGGTAGCTGCCCGAGGAAGGGTTGTCGAGTAAGCCCAAAATATTCAACAGGGTTGATTTGCCACAGCCCGACGGCCCCATAATGGCTACAAACTCACCGGCTTTAATTTCGAACGAAACCGCGTTCAAAGCTGTTGTTTCCACCTCGTCGGTACGAAACACTTTTGATAATTTTTCTGTTTTGATCATTGTATGATAATTTAAATGGTTTTTATAATTGTGTTTTGACTATTCATATCTTAATGCTTCGGCTGGATTTACTTGCGCCACACGCAACACCTGACCGGTAATGGTAAGCTGAGAAATTACAATGCTGATGAAGCCCGCCACAGCAAACACCCACCAATCAATGGCAATTTGATAAGGGAAGCCTTGCAGCCATTGGCTCACAATATACCAGGCTATCGGGCATGCAAAGGCAAATGACAAGGCAACAAGTTTTAACATATTTAAAGACAACATAATATAGATTTCCCCCAATCCGGCGCCATGTATTTTACGGATGCATACTTCACGCCTCCTGCGGTTTGCCATATAGGCTGCCATTCCATACAAGCCCAGTGAGGCAATAAAGATTGAAAGAACCGAAAAAAGGATAAATATTTGCATCTGCACCCCCTGCTCCTGATAGTAGCCGGCAAATGCTTCCTCAACAAATCCATATTCAACAGGAAATTCCGGACTGAATGACATCCATGAATCTTCAAAATAAGCAAGCGCTTCCTGACGCATATTTGGATCCACTTTAAAACACAACACATAAGAGGACTCATCCCGAAGGGAAATCACAAGAGGGCCAACGACCTGGCCTACATCATTATAATGAAAGTCCTCTGTGATGCCAACAACCGTTAAAGCACCCCTGTAAGGTGCCTGCTCGGTATGCCCCAATGGCTCTTCCCAACCAAAATAAGCTGCTGCTGCACGGTTAATTATTATAGACCCTGCTTCGTCAGCAACAGAATTGGTAAAGTGTCTTCCTTCAGTGACAGGCAGCTCAATCATTTTTAAAAATTCAGGTGTTGTCACCATAAAGGTGTATTGCCTCGACTCGCCCTCAATCCTAAAGGACTCTTGCCAGGTAATCCGACCTGGAATGGCATTGGTATAGGCCGCCGCTGCAATACCCGGGTGCCGCAACAACTTTTCCCTGAATGCGGGCTTTGCACTATTTATGTCGGGGCTTATTCTTGCATAGGCCAGGTTTTCTATATTGATTCCCAATGATTTGCTATTCATGAAATCAACTTGTTGATAAACAACAATTGTAGTGCTGATCAATGTGATTGAAATTACAAATTGTAATACCGTCAGTACGCCCCTTAGTTTTCCCTTTCCACCGGCGCGGTCGCTAAATCCCTTCAGCACCTCAACCGGTTTGAAAGCTGACAGCAAGTAAGCCGGAAAAAGGCCGGCCAGCAGCCCAAGCAGGCTGGCACCTCCTATGAGAAGCAGCAAAGTTTTTGGATGCAGTAATTCTAATACCAAATTCTTTTGAAGCAAGGTTTGCAAGGCAGGCAAAGCCATTTCAACAAGCAAGAGGGCAATAATCAGTGCTACAAGGCTTATCATCACGGCCTCGCCCGCATATTGCACCACAAGGGCCGGCTTGCTGCTGCCAATCACTTTTCTTACCCCTGTTTCCTTGGCCCGGTTGGTGGCATTGGCTGTGGTGATATTGATAAAATTGATCAATGCAAGCAACATGATTATAAAGGCAACCACCAAAAAAACATGCACCATGGTCCGGTTTCCATGTGAAATGCCCATTTCGTAGTCGATACTTTGGTCAAAGTAAATTTTATCAATGCGTTGAAATTTAAAGTCGGGTTCGCCATTTTCAATCCAACTTTGCTTACCGGTCAGGTGGGCGTTGATGTCGGCAATGGATTGCTCATGCGAAGCCCCATCCACCAGCCGGAGGTAATAGTTGAAATTCCAATGCCCCACCCTTTTCAAAAAATCCTCCTGATTGGTCATGGCCGGAATATCTTCAAAAATGGCCATCCCATTGAAAGTCAAATGCGAGTGATTTATGTCCTTAATCACAGCAGAAATAGTAAAAAGGTGTTTGTTGTTCACCCTGATCACTTTGCCCATTGGATTTTCATCACCAAAAATTGTTGCTGCCATTGTTTCTGTCAGCACCATCGAGTAAGGACTGGCCAGCGCCTCTGCTTTATTTCCAGCAACAAATTCATATTGCAGAATATTGAAAATTTCTGGATCGGTGAAAATAATATCACGCATATTGACAAGCTTCTCCTTGTAGCGCACCGACATACGTTGACCATACATAAAGTCAACACGGGCTGCATGCTTTATAAAGGAGAGGTCGTTGAGGTCGTATTTGAGCGATGGTGAATGCAGGCCCCATTTACCCTGAACCAGTCGCACAACTGCTTCTCCATCTTGATGTTGCTTATCATAGTTTTTTTCATGTACCACATAAAGCATGATTAAAATCACCGATGCCATGGCTATGCCGAGTCCTGCCAGATTGATAAACGCATAAAGCGGGTGGCGGATGAGATAACGAAAACCGGTAATGATGATATTCCTGAACATGCTTCTGTATTGTTAAGCTAATTTTTCTCAGGCACAAGCAACAAGCTCCTGTTCCTGAAGGCTTGCATTATACGTTTCTGATTTCAGGTAATCCCTTGTAAAATCTGCACAAAGATTCCAAACCCTTTCCTGGGTCTTTTGGTCGGCAGCATAAGCTGGATATACACCAACGCCCCAAATATGTTTTGGTTTTGGATTCTCAGGGCCTTTGCGCATGGATTTCAGCTTATGATTGAATTGTTTCCCGGTTTTATTTTTAAAATCATCCGAGGTGCACAATTCAAAATAATTGGTGCCCATGAACTCAGCTGGTGGAAAAAACAGGTTTTGTATGCGGGCAATAAAACGCCAGCCGGGGGCAAATTTCAGTAAGGTTTCTTTTGACATCCTTGCCCCATTAATCTGCAATGAATTCACTGCAATACCTAAGGCTTTATAATCCTCAGCCATTTTAAAATTAAGCATCAAAAGTGCCATTTTAGAATCCCTGTAATTGGCATAAACACTGTGTTTGTATCCAGCAGCCGGTTGCCCTGTGAGATTATTAAAATCGATTTTTTTCTTTGGTGAGAAAAAATGTTTGATGATATTACTCGATGCATTCAAAACCCGTGGATCATCTGATTTTTTCAGCTCATCCTTTAACAGTTCCGTAAGCAGAAAGGGGCCCACAACATTGGTGGCAAAGGTAATTTCAACATCATCGGCACTCAGCCTTCGGGCTTCACCATGGTTGAAATAGCTGGCATTGTTGATTAGAATATCAAGTTTATCAAATTGTTCTTTGTATGCCTTGCTAAAATGGCTGATTGATGCCATGGATGACATATCCAGCTGCATTAAATGAACAGCCTTGTTTTTAGAAGCTGCCACAATCTCTTGCAAAGCATGCTCGCCTTTAGTCAGGTTGCGACATCCCATCACAACAGTGTATCCTGCATAGGCAAATATCTGTGCGGCTGCTTTTCCAATTCCTGAATTTGCTCCTGTAATGATAACAATTCTATTCTTCATCTTTTCAATTTTTTTGGCTCGTACAAGGGGGTCAGCCCTGAGCAATTTGTTTGAATTGATTTTACTTAGCGAAAAACAACGCGGTCTTTGTTTCCAAAACTATCATAGGATGAGATGATTACTTTTTCTCCTGGCTCAAGGCCTTCCATCACTTCGTAGTGCATGATGTTTTGCCTGTTAATCCGGATAGGCCGCTTGGTGGCGTAGCTTTCAGTAGCATCGAGCACATAAATCCAGTTGCCACCTGTTTGCTGGAAGAAACCACCCCGTCGAATAATGATGGCGTCGGTTTCGCCACTGAACTTCAGCCTGAGTTGTATAGTTTGCCCACGTCGAATGTGCGGTGGGTATCCATCTTCAAAATGCAAATCAACCTGGAAAGTGCCGGCTGTTACATCCGTATATATTTTATTGATGGTGAGCAGGTATCGTTTCCCTCCAAATTCAAACTCGGCCTCCTGACCAATGTGTACGCGCGAAAGGTAACGCTCATCGATGTTGGCACGCAATTTGAAATCGCCCGGTACGTCAATCTGGCCCAAGTGGACACCAACATTGGCCGTTTGGCCCACTTCGATGGAAAAGGATGACAAATTTCCAGTTGCAGGGGCTGTTACATAAAGGTTGCCTAAACTTAGCCTTAGCAAGTCGAGGTTGTTATACAAACGGTCCATGGAGATTTCAATCTGCCTGTAACGACGCTGCGCTGAAATTGAATCTAAGCGCTGCAACTCCATGGAAAGCTCCAGTTGTTTCATTGTATAGCGGTGGTTGCGCTCAGATTCTTCGTATTCAAGGTCGGAAATAAGGTTGTTGCCATATAAATGGGTTTGGCGCATAAAATGTGCTTGCTGCGTTTCCATTTGCTGCTGAATGCCTACCACTTCCTTTTGCCGGACAAATTTATTCTGTTCCAAAGCAATCTTGGAATTCTGCAAATTGTTGATGGCCTCAAAAATGCGGGTTTCCTGTTCCATATAGCTGAGCTCAAGATTGGTGTTCACCAACCTGATAATGGTATCACCCTTCTCAAGCATAGCGCCATCTTCAACATACTTCTGCTGAACATTTCCGCCCATGATGGCGTCGATGTAAATGGTTGTTTTGGGATTCACCACACCATCTATCGGTATAAATTCCTGAAACTTGTCCTGCATTACCGTGGCAATGGTTACCTGATCGCGGTTTACATATACGCGGCTGCTGTTGTCCCGGAAGAATAGCAAATAGGCGATAAACAATACAAAAAGGCTGATACCGGCAATCATTGCGATTTTGCCTGTTGTCCATTTCTTTTTCTCGATAATCCTGTCCATACATGTGTGTTTTAGCTTAACATTTTTTAACCAAGATTATGCCATGAACTGTATTGGTTTGTTTGTTAGTTTATTACGCAGCTCTTGATTGGTTTCACCAAAATGAACTGTTCGATTGCGATCAGTTTTTGTACAATTGTGGACAGGGGTGGATGAAAATAAACCGACGTGCCTTTTGTGGCTCCCTGAAGCCGGGAATAGGTTTGTGGGAGAAGAAAACTTCCTGCTAAGCAAAAAGTGGGTTGGCACTGCTTTAACGAAGCCCGCTTCGGTAGTTCTATTAATTGCCATAAAAATTCTTTCCTTAGCTTTGCAACCTTAACCTCTAAAAACTTTACAAATGACCCGTCAGCTATCTTTTTTGTTTTCACTGATCCTTTTAGCAAGTATATTTCCTATAAAAACAGAGGCCTGCACCAGCGTTGCCGTATCCAGGGGCGCCAGTACCGATGGCAGTGTTTTCATCAGCTGGACTTACGATGTAACCGGCTTTATGGCACCCTTGCAGTTTTACCAAGGAGGCGAACATGCCGAGGGCGACTCGCTGGACCTTTACAGCTTTCGCGAAGGCAAACCACTTGGCCGTATTGCTCAAGCCAAACGAACTTATAAGGTGGTTGGCAATATGAACGAAAACCAGGTGGCCATTTCCGAAACCACATTCACCGGCCGCAAAGAACTGCATGAAGGCGAAGGGATTTTCGATTACGGCAACCTTATTTATATTACCCTGCAACGCGCAACATCAGCACGCGAAGCCATCCTGATTATGGACGAGCTGGCTAAAACTTATGGTTATACCGACACCGGCGAATCCTTTATGATTGGCGACAAAAACGAGGTTTGGGTGGTCGAATTTATCGGGAAAGGGAAATTTGAGCGCGGTGCCTTGTGGGTTGCAGCGCGCGTTCCTGAAGGCTATATAGCAGCCCATGCCAACCAGGCGCGCATCAGGCAAATCGATTGGAACGACACCGACAACTGGATGTGGGCCGAAGACATTGTAGACTTTCCACGCGCTAGGGGCTGGTATGATGGCGCCGACGAGGATTTTAGTTTTGTGGACGTATATGCGCCCGTTACACCACGCTCACTGCTACTCTGCGAAAGCCGTGTATGGAGCATTTTCCGCAGGGCTGCCCCTTCAGCCGAATTTTCGGCAGATTATTGGCGCTGTGTTGAAGGTGCCGACCCCTATCCGCTTTTTGTGAAACCCGACCAAAAAATCGCTGTGGAGGATGTGATGGCTTTTCACCGCGACCATTTTGATGGCACGCCCTATTATACTGGTACAGGTGCTGGTGCAGGCCCCTACGAAAACCCTTACCGCTGGCGACCCGTCATTTTTGAACTGGAAGGCGACACAACCGCTTATACCTGGGAACGTCCCATTTCGCAGCCACAAACAGCTTTTTCGTTCATCAGCCAGGCCCGCAGCGAATTGCCCAACGAAATAGGTGGTATTTGCTGGTATTCTGTTGACGATACCTATTCGACTGTCTGGATGCCCCTTTATATGGGATTGAACCGCGTGCCACCCTCATTGGCCGGTGGCAGCCCTGTTGAGTTTGATTGGAATTCGGCCTATTGGGTGTTTTCCTTGCTGAACAATTATGCCTATGGCTTGTACAACCAAATCATGCCCGACATCCGTGAGGTGCAGCAGGAATTAGAAAATCGTGCACTGAAAATGGTTCCGGCCATCGACCGGGGGGCACTGGAATTGTATCAGGCAAATCCAGCTATTCTGCCGGATTTTCTGAGCACTTTCAGTGTGAACAATGTGGAATATACGGTACAGCGTTGGCGCGATCTGGCCCACCAGGTGTTCGTTCAATACAACGACCGCTACAAGCGTGAGGAAATGCGCATTGACTCCTGGCCCAAAAGCATCGGTTATCCCGAAGGCTTTAACCGCAAGGCTGTGGAGGAAAGGCCCGGCTATTATGATGTAAAGTGGCGAAAAAAAGGCGAAAAGATTGATTAGTATTTTACAATCAATTGCACAAGAGCAGTCCGTTAAAATGAACTGCTCCTTGTTGTTCTTAGCATGCATCTGCGCTGCGCAGATCGCAATCCGTGCCTACCAAAAAATAACAAAAAGCCCTATTTTTACATCATGAACCAGATGAACAAAAGCATATTATGCAA
>CAYTUA010000416.1:0-12842 GCA_964440855.1 uncultured Lentimicrobiaceae bacterium | reverse complement strand
TGATTAGGGACAATTTACAAGGCACTTATTATGTAGCACGATTCAACTTACCTTTTCAGGACGGAAATACGCAGGACAGCCTGAACGTTTATCTTGAGTTCTATTATAAATTTATTCCCGAAGGACTTGGCTATCCTGAATTGCTGGTGGACGAGAGCCGAGGATTTTCAAAAGAACTATCAAAATTTTCGTTTGCGCGTTATGTGGACAGTGTTTTGGTATATAAATTTGGAAGCTATCTGTATCCGAGTCGTTCACAAGCGTTTGGCAAGGATATTTCCGGTTTGTTTTCCTTCAGGGACTATCGCCATATTGCACACGTCCTGAATGAAAAACAAACGCTTATAGTAAGCAAGCGCAGCAAAAGCCTGATTGATATTGTGGCCCCATTTTCCTATTTCTTCATTTTCATCAGTGTGCTGGGGGCCGTTGTATTTTATCTGGGGTTTGGGCAAAAATTCCTCATGCAGGAAAGTCTTAATTTTAGGATGCGCCTGCAAATGATGATTGTTGGGGCACTCATATTTTCTTTCCTTGTAATAGGTGTTAGCTCCATTGTTTATATACAGAATATTTATGCCAAGAAAAACAAGGATATGCTCACCGAGAAAACCCAATCTATACTCATCGAAATTGAGCACAAGCTAAAAGATCAGGACATTCACGAAGCTGGTATGGAGGAGTATTTGTATCAATTATTGGTAAAATTCTCGCTTGTATTTTTCTCCGATATCAACTTATACGATGTTGATGGGGAGTTGATTGCAAGCTCGCGTCCTGAAATTTTCGAACGGGGATTGCTTTCACAACTCATGCACCCAAAAGCCTATATCAAAATGCATGAGGAAGAAGAAATTATTTTTATACAGCAGGAACAAATTGGTGCTGGCAAATACCTTTCAAGCTATATCCCTTTCAGCAATTCACAGGGTGAAAAAGTAGCCTATATCAACCTGCCCTATTTTGCGCGCGAATCGGAACTTCGCAACGAAATTTCGTCTTTTGTACTCACATACGTCAATATTTTCTTTTTGCTTACAGGGCTTTCGGTGGTGATGGCCCTTTTGCTTTCGCGCAAACTTACCAGTCCGCTGAGCATGATTCAAGACAAAATGAAATCACTAAAGTTTGGCAGTCCCAATGAGAAAATTGCCTGGAAACGTCATGATGAAATTGGCCAGCTGATTAGCCAATACAACCATATGATTGATGAGTTGGCCAAAAGTGCAGCTTTGTTGGCGCGCTCCGAACGCGAAAGTGCATGGCGTGAAATGGCCCGTCAGGTGGCACACGAAATTAAAAATCCATTGACTCCCATGCGTTTAAGTGTGCAACATTTGATGAGGTCGTGGAACGAAGATGACCCTGAAATGGAATCAAAACTTAAAAAAACAACCCAAACGATTATTGAGCAAATCGATACACTTAATGAAATTGCTTCGGCCTTTTCAGATTTTGCCAAAATGCCGCATGCCAATCCCGAAATTGTCAATTTGGAAGAAATCATACAAAAAGCCATCAGCCTTTACAGTGGAATGGCACAAATAAGTTTTAGCCTGGAAAACCAAACCGATGAAATCCCGCTTGTTTTTGTTGATCAAAAAAACATGAATCGCGCTTTCAATAACCTGTTTAAAAATGCCATTCAAGCGATGGAAAAAAGCAGGGCAGGGGAGGTGAAAATCACCATCAGCCGATTGCTCGACAACTACCTGATTACTGTGGCCGACAATGGCAAGGGAATGGATCAGGAGCAGGCTAAAAAAGTATTTGCACCCTATTTTACGACCAAGTCGCGTGGGATGGGTATTGGTTTGTCCATTGTGTATAATATCATCACCTCATCAGGAGGAACCATCAGCTTTGATTCTGAAATTGGAAAAGGCACTACTTTTACCATTTTGTTGCCCGTGCATCAAAAAGATCAGCAGTAAATAAACCAACGGCAAAGTGAAAACAGTAAAGAGCAATACACCAACCCAACCGCCCAAACAGCGAAGTCCTTTGCGCAGCCTCGCCGGACAAACGGCTGTTTATGGCATGGGAACTATCATTCCCCGTTTGCTCAATTATTTATTGGTTCCCTTTTATACGCGCGTTTTTGCGCAGGAAGCCTATGGTCAAATTACAGAATTATATGCCTATGTAGCCTTTCTGCTGGTTTTTCTAACCTACGGCATGGAAACCGCCTATTTCCGTTTTGCCCAAAAAGACGACAGCAACACCGTTTTCAATACAGTGTGGACGAGTATTATCAGCAGCAGTGGCTTATTCATATTACTGATCGTGCTGTTTTATAAGCCTTTGGCACTTTCAATAGGTTATCAGGCCGAATCCTCGTTTGTTTTACTGATTGCCCTTATTGTAGCCCTCGATGCGGTAACTGCCATTCCATTTGCCCGACTGCGTCAGCAAAATAAGGCCCGAATTTTCGCGCTTGTAAAAATTGCCAATGTAGCTTTCAATATTGGGTTCAATGTACTTTTTCTAATCATTATACCGGCAAAATCTGCTGCATGGTCAGCCGCTATCCTTGGACCCGATTCCGGCTTGGTCATCTGGGTATTTGTATCTAACCTCTTGGCCAGCCTGATTACATTGCTGTTATTGCTACCGCACATTGCCAAATTCAGGTTTCAAATGGACTTCTCCCTCTTCAGGCCCATGCTCAACTATGCACTTCCAGTCCTCGTGGTAGGCCTGGCCGGCATGGTGAATGAGGTAATGGACAAGCTATTGCTCAAGCACCTGCTTCCCAATGCTGATACAGCCCTTGCACAAGTCGGTATTTATGGGGCCAATTATAAATTGGCTGTGCTGATGACGCTTTTTATCCAAATGTTCAGGTATGCAGCAGAGCCCTTCTTTTTTGCCAATGCGGAAAAGAAAGATTCGCCTGAACTTTTTGCACGTGTCACCAATTACTTCATCATTTTTGGTCTGCTGATATTCCTGCTTGTGACCCTCTATCTCGACTTTTTTAAGCTCCTGATTGGTCCCGCTTTCCACGACGGACTTGATATAGTGCCCATTATTCTGATGGCCAATTTGTTTTATGGTATTTTCTTCAATCTCTCCGTGTGGTACAAAGTGACTGACCGCACACGGTATGGGGCTGTGATTTCCCTTATTGGCGCAGGCATTACCTTGTTGCTCAATATAATACTCATTCCTAAATGGGGCTATTATGGCTCGGCCTGGGCACACTTTATTTGTTATTTCGTAATGATGGCCATTTCCTACCTCTGGGGCAAACGCTTTTACAAAGTGCCATACAAATTAGGGGCTGCCGCGGGCTACACCCTGTTTGCAGCATTCCTGTACACTTTGTCATCTCTTACAATGAACTTAGAAATTCTACCAAAAATTATTTTCAATTCACTGCTTTTTATCCTTTTTATGGCTTCAGCCCTGTTTTTTGAACGTCGTAGAATTGCTCATCTACAGCAGTGATTGGCCCAACAAAACGGCCTTTTATTCCGTCTTCCATAAAAAAGCCCAATTGTTTTTGGTGGAGATAAAGGAAAACTTGTTAATTTGGCTGCAACAAAATCAACACACTATGAAAACCAAAACCATGTTAGTGGCCCTGGCCATATTACTATCCAGCACTTTGCTGATTGCAAACGAAGACGAACCTGAAAAATCGGACGTAAAAACCGGTTGGAATTTCGGTGCCTTACCAGCTGTTTCATTCAGCAGCGATCTGGGATTCCAATATGGAGCCCTTGTCAACCTGTTTTACTATGGCGATGGCAGCCGTTATCCCACTTACAACCATTCGCTCTATTTCGAAGTTTCTCGATTTACCAAGGGAAGTGGCCTTTACCGCTTTAACTACGACAGCGATAGGTTGATCCCCGGCATCAGGACCAGTTTCGATATGAGTTATATACCTGAACAAGCCGCTGATTTTTATGGCTTTAACGGATACGAATCAGTGTATCAACCCACCTGGGAGGACGACACACATCCTGATGATTACCTCACCCGTATGTTTTACAAGCACGAGCGCAATATGTTCCGTACACAGCTTGATTTGAGCGGTGCTTTGCCCATTGAAAACCTGAGATGGGCCACCGGTATCGAGTTCTTTGATTTCAAGGTAGGATCGGTTGATGTTGACCGCCTGAACAAAGGCCAGGACGAAGCCGATAAGCTGCCTTCACCTGCCGTTGTTCCGGGGCTTTTTGAAAAGTACATTGCCTGGGGGCTGATTCCACAATCAGAAGTAAATGGTGGAAGTTTCGTTGGCCTCAAAGCCGGTTTGGTTTACGACACCCGCGATTTTCAGCCCAACCCCATGAAAGGCATCTGGACCGATGTGCTTATTTATGCAGCCCCCAAGCCACTGTCGAGCCTCGAAACAGGTTTTATGCGCCTCAGTATTACCCACAGGCAGTATTTTACCCTCATTCCTGACAAACTTTCGTTTGTTTACCGCCTTTCGTACCAAAGCAATTTGGGTACAAAGGTGCCTTTTTATGCCCAACCACTGATTATAACTACCTTGCTGAGGGGTGCCTTTTCAGAAGGCCTGGGTGGTCAGCGCACGCTCAGGGGCGTTTTGCGTAACCGTGTTGTAGGCGATGACTTTGTATATGCCAATGCCGAATTCAGGTGGAAAATGGTACGTTTCCGCTTGCTCAACCAAAACATTTATATAGGCCTGAATCCCTTTGTTGATGTTGGACAAATCGTTTCACCCATTGATATAGAAGACCTTGTAAAGGCCAATGTTCCCATTTTGGAACAAAATAGTTCTTTCAATTTCGGAGCTGAGAAACCACATTTTACTGCTGGTGCAGGCCTGAAAATTGTGATGAATGAAAACTTCATTATTTCGGCGGATTATGGGCGCACCTTCAACGATCAGGATGGCACAAGTGGCATTTATATAGGGCTGAATTATTTGTTTTAGCCCCAATTTCATACTTTTACACCCTTACTAACGTTAATTCAGAAAAACCAACAGGGTGAACCTTTATACACGAAAGAAAAAGTGGAAAATATTCCTGGCTACCATAGCACTAATCATCATTAGTGCATCCATTTATTATACCAACTTACTGGTGAATGAATTTGCACAGCAGGAACGCAACCAGATCAGGGTGTGGGCCGATGCCGTGCAAAGGCGTGCCAGCCTGATGAATTATACCGAATCATTTTTTCATGATGTAAGAATTCAGGAAAGGCAACGTGTCGAACTCTTGGCCAAAGCCTACAAACGGATGCTCGAAGGTACAGGGGAGGAGGACCTGAGTTTTTATCTTGAAATGATCCAGAACAATACCAGCATTCCGGTAATCATCACCGATCAGGATCATGTGGTAAGACTCAAGGCAAATCTCGAACCACAGCACGATACCATTACGGTGCTAAAAGGAAAAGCAAGGCAGGATTTTTTAACGTATGAGCCCATTACAATTTCCCTTACAGCTGAATTAAAGCAATACCTCTATTACAGGGAATCTCTCATTTTCACTGATCTCAAGCGTGTACTCGACGATCTGGTGAGTTCATTTATGACAGAAGTAGCAATCAATGCTGCCAGTGTGCCCGTAATCATTACAGACAGCACCTTACAAAATGTGTTACAGTTTGGCAACCTCAACGCCCAGCGCATGGCCGACCCCGCATTTGTGGAACAACAAATCAGGATAATGACCGCCCAAAACAGACCAATTCAGGTAAGGTTTATTGATCAGGGAACCAGTTATATTCATTATAAAAGTTCTGATTTACTGATGAATATGCGTTTCTTCCCCTTGGTGCAAATTCTTATTATAGCCCTATTCCTCACCATCGCCTACCTGCTCTTCAGCTATGCACGCAAAGCAGAGCAAAATCAGGTGTGGGCCGGCATGGCCAAAGAAACAGCACACCAGATTGGCACACCGCTATCATCTATGATGGCCTGGATTGAATTGTTGAAAATGGAGGAGCAAAGCCAGCAACAAAGCCAGGCTGTTTCCGAGATGGAAAAAGACATTCAGCGCCTGGAGAATATCACAGAAAGATTCTCAAAAATTGGTTCACCTCCAAAGCTGGAAATAAGCAATATTATAGAGGTAATCCATGAAACACTGGATTACCTTAAGCCTCGCACTTCCAAAAAGGTTATTTACCAATTCGAAACACCAAGCCAGGAACCACTAATGATACCCCTGAATGCCCCACTTTTTATGTGGGTACTCGAAAACCTCTGCAAAAATTCTATCGACGCCATGAGCAGCCATGGCACTATCCGAATTCAATTGAAGCGCGAAAACGGTAATGTGATCATTGACCTGAGCGATACAGGCAAGGGCATGCCAAAATCACAGTTTAAATCCGTATTTAATCCTGGCTACACCAGCAAGAAACGTGGTTGGGGCCTCGGTCTTTCGCTGGCCAAACGCATCATACGTGATTACCACAAAGGCAAAATTTTTGTAAAAAACTCCCTGCCCGGCGAAGGTACCACATTTAGGATTGTGCTCAGAATGAGCCGTTAAGATACTCCAGCTTTATGAAAAAATATTTTGTTCCAGTCCTGCTGTTCCTCAGCATATTCGCCATGTCACAAAACAATGATCAGCAGGCCGTTGCCGATTTGTCGTTGCGTAAATTTGATTGGTTGGTACACCAACAAACAGATTCATTACAGATGCTTCTGCATGACGAACTGCTGTATATCCACTCCAATGGCCTTGTTGAAACCAAGCAAGAAATGCTTCAGAACAACCAAAGCGGAGAGCTAACCTATATATCTGTTAAAACAGACAGCCTGCAGGTACGTATGATTAATTCTACTGCCATTGTTACAGGCGAAGGACTGTTTAATGGTGTTATCAACGAAACACGCTTTGAGGCACGGCTCCTTTTTACCGAAGTATATATACGTCAAAATGACGCCTGGAAACTAATCTCGCGGCACGCCAACCAGCTACGCTGATAAAACTATTCCAGACCGAGCATGTGAGGGCCCATTTCAAAATAAATATCAACGGGAATGCCGGCTTCCGACAAGCGGTCGAGGTCAGCCTGCAATTGTGGTTTGATAACGCCTTCGCTTGCAACCCATTCTTTTACCCTTTCATAATCACCATCACCTTGTGCTACGAGCACTCGTTCAGTAAGCTCACGGGCGGCTTCCTGCATTTTTTCAAGATCGATGGCATAGGTCCCGTCTTCATGGCGCTCAAAAGCACCTCGTTCGAGGAAAAAATTAAAGGTCAGTATATTGGCCTTGCCATGTGCGCTGGCAGCTCCAAACCTTACCGAACGGAAAAATCCGGCCATAAAGGTTACGTAGTTTTCCATAAGTTCGGTATCCGTCCATTCGCCCATATCTGACAATTGGTTCACAAGGAAAAGGCCCAATATATCCGCCTTGGCTTCTTCAATGGGTGAATATTGCTCACGCAGCGCATTGCGCACTGTAGAACTGCCATCGATGGTATTTTTAATGCCCATGCCGTGTGCCACTTCGTGGAACATGGTGTTGCTGAAAAAGGCGTCAAAAGTGATATACTGCCGTTGCTCAGGACTGATCAGCATTTCAGAAATAGGGATCAGAATATTGTCAAACTTGGCTTTCATGCTGTTTTTCAGCTGCAATTTGCGGGTCCCTTTTTCCAGATGCACGCGTTCATCGTTGGGCAGGTTGATGGCAATGGTTTTGCTGGCCATATTGCAATCGCCTGCATAATAAACGGCATCATAGGCATTGAGGTCAGCATCGGAACCGGGTACTTCTTTCTTATACTTTTCAGCTACGGGCAATTTGGTTTGCAGTTCGGGTAAAAACTCAGCATAGCGCGAAAGCCTGTCGCTCCATGCAATATCCTTAATCAGGATAAAAGCTTCGTGGGCAGCCTTATAGCCATAGCGGCTGTCGAGGTAGTTTTCAATGGGCCCTACTACAAAGTCCACATGGTTGTTGCGGATATCCATCCAGGCCATATCGCTCTCCAGATAATCGTCGGTGAGCAAGGCTTTGGCACGCAGCCTGAGGTATTCGGCAAATTCTGCATCACCCGCCAGTTCAGCAGCCTGACGGAGCAGGCTTGCTGCTTCTTCTATTTGGTCCGCATAAGCGTCGTGGTACCAAACCGTTTTCAAGGCCCCGGTTTCGTCGCGCTGTATCAGTGTATATTGACTTTTCTTATCGGGATTGTCAAAGGCCTCAAATTCTTCAGCTGTCATATCGGCCGGATAAAACTGTGCTCCTGGTGTTTTTGGACCATACGCATCCAGAAAAGGCTTCTGGTTGTCCAGCTGGTCCCATGGGCCATAATTGATTTTTGCAAACTGCCTGGCAGCAGGGTCTTCAATATCGGCTAAAAAGGCTTCCTTTTCGGCTATGTTCTGTGTCCAGAAAATATTATCCATGATGTCAGCTGCCTGAAAAAGCAGTTTCAACATTTCTTTTTCATTGGCGCTCAGGTGCGAGATATCGGCTGTAAGCGGCACCTGCACATATTTGCTCACGAGTTGTTCCATGGGGGTAATTTCGGTTTGTTCGGGTTCGCCGGGTGCACATGCCTGAAAAGCAAAAACCAGGAAAACTAGTGAAATCGCTAATTGTAAAATCTTGTTTTTCATCACTTTTTTGTTTTGGGGGTTTGTTTGGCGAAGGTAGGAGTTTTTTTAAAACAGTGCAGTCTTTCCAGACTTGTTAATTCGTCAGATTCAACTGCGGAGGCTTTATTGATTATAAGTAAGATCCACGCTTAGCATCGTTTCTATACCACACCACTAAAAGCTCCTGTTGTGTCCTGAAAAAAGTTGACAAATTTTTGTATAATCCTCCCCATCTTTTCAGCATATATTTGGTTCAATGATCATGTTGAGCAAAATTTTGGTGATTATTGGTGCTTAAAGGATTCAAGTGTCGACAAGAGTTAGGGGTTCTTTTTGATTTGGTATGGCAGGTAGAAGGGGTTTTTAATGCAATTCTTATACATATTATCGGTGCTCTGCACCTAATGGGTTTATGAAACCCGATTATTATAAATATTATCGCTGCGATGCCGCTAGGTGCGTAGCACCGGCAATCTTTATAGGTGCAGCGCACCGGCAATCTTTATTACAATTATCAGATAACAAGAAATCGGTTTCAACATCAAATTGGCATTTACACATTTTTCAATTGGTCTGTTTTGAGAAGTAATATGCGCATTTTATAAACAATTATTCTAAAACTGAACATTATTTCAAAACATCCAACAATGGCAAACACCTATTCACAATCCTATTTCCAATTGGTTTTTGCAGTTAAAAACCGAAAGGCATTCATTCGTAAGGACTGGAAAGACGAGCTGGAACAATCCCTATGCCTGGGAAAACAATGATAACCTGACATGAAATCTAGCAAAAAAACGCCATTAGGCTTTGCTAAATTACTGAATGGGACCGTATCACCCGTCTACCGAAACGCTTCCGGCTTCACAATAACAAAATTACGCGTGATATTGAAGCCAAAATAGATATCCCCCTGGCCCCATTTTCCGGTTGTTTCGCTGATAAAGGCGCGGTCGAACATGGCCTGTCCGTTGGAAATATGCAGCTGGAACACATGCCCGCCGGTTTCGATATCAAAACCCAATGACAGTATATTGGTGCGGTCAATAGTGGTTTGGTCTTCCAGGTAATAGAAATACTCTGCATTCAGGGTAACGCGGGCATTCAGTTTAAACCGGCCGCCTACACCGGCAGCAAAGGAAGTGTTTTTATCGGCCAAAGTGGGCACCAGGTTTTTATGAATAAGGCTGGGGCTCAGTTGCAAGCTAAAGCTTTCGCCAAATTTGCGGGCAATCAGCAGTTGGTGCACATAGCCTAATCGAGAACTGAAATAATTCGTCCTTTCGGGATGCTGCCAGCGCAGTGTGTTCACCACCATGCTTCCAAAATAAGAAACGCTAACAGGCATATTACGTGCCCCACTGCTTTGGCGCAACAGCTTGGCCTTTACAAATCCATCATAAGTTTTTTCCCAGCTGCTGCGGCCAACGCCCACCATGATGAAATCATTGATTCCATACTCCAAACCCAGCCTGATGGTGGCCCTGTCCAGGCCAAACAGCTCATAAGCCCCGCTGTTGAGTGCACCAAAATTGTGCTGGATAATAAAAATCAGATTACCCGTTGCCGGGCTTTCGATGGATTGCCCATACACCACGCGGGTGGTTTTGAAAGTGGCATAGGCATAATCAATTGTTGGCTCCTCATCTTCGAACAAGTCGAACAAATCGTCCTGTGCCGTGAGTCGGCCACTCATTAGCCAAACACAGGCCAAAACAAAAAAAATGTAACTGGTTTTCATGGTTTTGGTTTTAGGTTTCGCCAAAAAAGGCGAAGAATTAATTGTCGGGCATGCCATCGGCAATCCAGGCTTCTATCTGCTGTATGGAGCAATCGTTCAGCTTGCCCCCACCTTGGGGCATGGCCGAAAAGCCCGACTCATGCTTGATAGCGCCTACAAAACGGCCCCCATTCACTGCTTGAACCAATTCGGCATGGTTGCCCATGCGGATGCCGGCAGATGCGCCTGCACCACTGTGGCAAGCCACACAATTGTTGCTGATAACCGGCCATACCTGATCGGCAAACGAAACATTTTGGGTATCGCAGCTATTGCCGTTTTCAGGGTATAGTTCTTCTTCATTGTCTTTGTAGCAACCGCTAAAAGTAAATGCAGCAAGAAGCATTGTTGCGAAAAAAATAGTTGTTTTAGTTTTGAGGAGTTCCATCTTGTATCCAGTTTTCGATTTGTACTATTTCACAATCAGTTAATTTATTGCCATTTAAGGGCATGGCCGTATAGCCACTTTCCCATTTAACAACACCCAAAAGGCTTCCATTGTTTGCGGCAGCCGCTATTTGGCTGTGCCCATCGAGGCTAATGCCAGCCTGTGGGTTGCTTCCTGAGTGGCAGCCCAGGCAATGTTTTTGAATGGTAGGCCATATTTCGCCACTAAAAGTGCCCAATGCCGGATCGCATTCCTCTTCGCAGGCATTGTTTAGGGCGCCTTGCAGTATCCACTTTTCAATCATTGCTATCTCATCCTGGCTTAATGGTGCGTTGGGAGGGGGCGGCATTCGGTCTTCCGGGTCATTATCAGTAATAACTTCAAATATGTCACTGTTATCAGGCCTTCCGGGGCGCACATCACCAGTATTGATGATGGAGGCATAATCCGTGAGTACTATCCCATCCTGCGCCGTCCCGGGGTCGTGGCATCCTACAACCCCGCAGCTTTGTATGAGTAGGGGCAAAATATCATTTTTAAAATAAACCGTATCGGGATCACACAATACAATGGGCTCTTCAGGATCGGGATCGGGGTTTGGGTCGGGTAACACATCAGGTTCATGCTTGCATGAAAATAGGAGCATAACACCTGCTATTAAAAAAATCCATAATGATCGTAATTGCATAATGATTCTCTTTTTGATGCCCTAAAAATAGTAAGATTTCATAGCTAAACGCAAAATAAAAGCAAATTGGTATGATATTGCATATTTTTATAAAAACACCTGATACTTATTTGCAATTAGAAACCCATATTTCTTCTATTCTGCCAGCCTGTTCAAATAAATGCTATAATCCTTCAAAACAGGCTTATACAGCTCATCACTAAACAATTCAGATGTAATTAAAAAATCAGCTGTGGAGCGGTTGCAGGCTGTGGGCACATTGTAAAGAACACTCATGCGCAACAAGGCTTTAACATCCACATCATGGGGCTGGTTGGTCATAGGGTCCCAAAAGAAAATCATAAAATCTATTTTTCCTTCGGCTATCAGGGCACCCATTTGCTGATCGCCACCCAAAGGGCCCGATTTGAGTTTGGTTACATTTTCAAGTACATCCGAAACCATTTTTCCGGTGGTACCGGTTGCAAAATAGTTGTGGCCGGCCAGTTTTACCCGGTTATGTTCAACCCAGTCAAACAGGTCTTTCTTACGATTATCATGCGCAACAAGGGCAATGTTTTTTATCATCATTTGAGGGCTTATCGGTTAATTATAAACTTTTTGTGCATCATACTGCCTTCCGTATAAATACGCATAACATAGGTTCCCGATGCCAGGTCATTAATTGGGATGAGTATGTTACGAATGTAAGGTGTTTGAGGCAGTTCCACATCTTTTGCCTTGCGGCCATATACATCAAAAACCATAATCTTAGAAACCGTTGTGATGGGATATTTCAAACGAAGCTGAATATGTGAGGAGGCAGGATTGGGCCACAAAATGAAATCCTGATCGGTGAAAAGCCTTTCCGGTACATTCACTGCATGAATGGTATCACACACACCGGCAGCATAGGTGGTATCGGTAATATCAAAATGGTTGATCAGGTGATACAACATATGGCAGGGACGCTTCATGGCAAAAGCACGATGCAGGTAAATCCTGTAAACCCAATGGTTATAATTGGCCGGATAGTTCCAACGGTGTATTTGGCGCTCCATGATTGGCTCAATCTGTTGCAGCAACGAATCCAGTTCTTTATTGATGCGTTCTTCGGAAAATGTGTGGTAAAAATGATATTCAAAACGATCCAGGTATTGCTGTTTAAACTGATCATTTCTAATTAAATTCCTAAATAAAAATGTGGACCAGTCTGGATTGGGCCATTCAGGGCCTCCCTCAAGGGTTGAATGCGCAATGGCATCAAAAGCAAAATCAATCATGCTTTGGTCATTGTCAAAATATACCCACCGCCATTTTCCGCCGGCCTCATGTTTGCGCCAAAATTCCATATTGTTGCCGGGCCAGTCAAATGCAGCAATATATTGCTTGGCAATGGTATAATCAATATAGTTTGCAATATCTATCTGTTCAGCAAC
>CAYTUA010000415.1:0-5662 GCA_964440855.1 uncultured Lentimicrobiaceae bacterium | reverse complement strand
GTGAAAACTGCGCTGGAAGCCATCAAAAAAACCATTTTTATAATTGTATTCAGCTACAAGCTGCCCTTTGGTATTATACCAAAAAGTTGAACCATGGCGTAAACCTTGCTCAAAATTTGATCTTTCCTGAACACCTCCTTTTTCATAATAGGTAGTTCGAAGCCCATGCAGTTCTCCATTTTTATAATGACTTTCCATGGAAATTCGGCCGCCTTGTTGAAATTGAATCTGCTTTCCGTCAAGTTGGTCGGTGGCATAATAGCCTTGTTCTATAATATATCCCTTTTGATCTAGCAGTAAGTAGAACCCTTGCAAAACACCGCTTTCGTAAGTATAAAGGGCTTTTAGCTGACCATTAGGATAAAACTCGAACTGTTTTTGCTGATCCCCGGCGGCTTCAATCTTTCCTAGAGTGAACTGAAATATACCAGTGCTTGCGATTGCTGGATGAGCCATAAAAAGGAAAAAAAAGATGATTGGCTTTAAAATTAAATGTATCATTATTCGGGAATTTGACACAAATGTACAGAAATTTACCCCGTTTTGCTTAAAGCTTTTACCACCCATCAAAAAAAAGCCCGGCGGGGCACCGGGCTCGAAAATCAACCAAAACCAAATTTACAATCAATTATAAAACGCTTATGCTTGATTGCGATTTGTTAAAACCATATAACATATTCAACTCATGTGCCACAATACATACTAAAATGATTAGAAGATATTTAGAGACACATTACGAACCTATACCTACATTGATAACTTATTGTTTTCGGGTAGCCCAAAAGGATGACTTTGCCAATAATCCCACAGATTATCAATGTAATAAAGAAAAATTTAGACACTATCCGAAATCGGAATACTATGTTGTTTTCGGATACTCAAGTGCTTCGGCATACAAATCGAAAAAATCAGCAGATACAATCCTAAGCTGCAAAAAATCACCAATTTGTAAATCACTTGATGAAAAAGGGATGAGGACTTCATTATCCACTTCCGGTGAATCATATTGGGTTCGTCCAATATAGTACTCACCTTCTTGACGATCAATCAAAACCGTTTGAAAAGTATTAACAAGCTTTTGGTTGTTTTCGAGCGATATCAGCTGCTGCAGTTCCATAATCCGGGCGATACGTTGCTGTTTAACATCATCCGGCACATCGTCAGCAAGGCTAAAAGCTGCTGTATCTTCCTCAGGAGAATAGGCAAATACACCCAACCTTTCAAACTTTTGTTGTTTTATAAAATCGTACAACTCCTCAAATTCCTCCTCTGTCTCGCCAGGATAGCCCACAATAAAAGTGGTACGAAAAGCCACACCCGGAATTCTTTCCCTGATTGTGTCAACCAAAGAGGTTGTTTGCGATTTGTCCAGGTTTCGTTTCATCGACTTGAGTATCCGGTTGCTGATATGCTGCAAAGGCAAGTCAATGTATTTACACACTTTGCTATTGTGCTGAATCAGATCAACCAATTCAAGTGGAAAACCATGTGGATAACCATACTGCAGTCTGATCCATGCAATGCCGGGAATTTGGGCAAGGGCTTCAACCAATGATACAATCTCTCGTTTACCATAAAGGTCCAACCCATAATAGGTTAAATCCTGTGCAATCAAAATCAATTCCTTTACCCCGGCTTTGGCCAAATAATCGGCTTCCCTGAGCAAATCTTCCTTTGGTACAGAACGATGCTTTCCCCGTATGAGCGGAATAGCACAAAAAGAGCACACACGGTCGCAGCCTTCAGAAATTTTTAGGTAAGCATAGTGTTTGGGGGTGGATAAGTTGCGTCGGTAGTGATAAACATCAGCCTCTTGCTCATTTACAGCTTCGTTTTGTAGCATTTCAACAATTTTGTTGATATCGTTTACCCCCATAAAGGCATCCACTTCATGAATTTCGGCTTCCAGCTGGCTTTTATACCTTTCGCTAAGACACCCCATAACAATCAGTTTTGAAATTTTCCCGCTTTTACGGGCATCCGCAAATGAAAGTATTGTTTCAACTGATTCTTCCTTGGCATCTCCAATAAAACCACAGGTATTGATAATGACAATATCTGACTTCTTTGGGCTATCGTGCAGTATAGAAAACTGCTTTTCATCGAGCCTGCCGGCTAAATGCTCCGAGTCCACTGTGTTTTTGGAACACCCAAGTGTAATGATGTTGATGTGTGATTTTTTCAAAATAGTTTGGAATCGAAAAGGGGATGCTAAGCTTCGAAGAGGCTTTCAACAAATCGTACTCGGTTAAACACCTGAAGGTCGGTCATTTTTTCGCCCACCCCAATGTATTTTACCGGAATTTTAAATTGGTCAGAAATTCCAATCACCACCCCACCTTTGGCTGTGCCATCGAGTTTGGTAAGGGCCAGGGCGTTCACTTCTGTTGCTGCTGTGAATTGTCTGGCCTGTTCTATGGCATTCTGGCCTGTAGAGGCATCCAGGACGAGCAGTATTTCGTGCGGGGCATCGGGCACCAGCTTTTTCATCACCATTTTTATCTTGGTAAGTTCACGCATCAGGTTTTCTTTGTTGTGCAACCTGCCTGCCGTATCAATGATAACAACATCCGTTTGCTGGGCAATGGCCGATTTCAGGGTATCATAACTAACTGATGCCGGATCGGCTCCCATACCTTGGTTCACCAATGGAACATCAGCACGTTCGGCCCAAATTTTAATCTGATCAACCGCCGCTGCCCGAAAAGTATCAGCAGCCCCCAAGATCACCGATTTTCCAGCCAGCTTAAAGTTATAGGCAAGTTTGCCAATGGTTGTTGTTTTGCCCACACCATTTACCCCAACCACCATAATTACATATGGTTTTGCTGTTGAAGGCAAGTCAAAACTCTCACCATCACCGGTATTGTTTTCCTGCAATAAAGCGACAATCTCCTCCTTAAGCAGTCGATTTAGCTCACTAGTTCCCAAATATTTATCTCTTGAAACCCTGGCTTCGATGCGCTCAATAATCTTGAGTGTGGTATGCACGCCAACATCAGATGTAACCAGAATCTCTTCCAGTTTGTCGAGCACCTCGTCATCAACCCGCGTTTTACCAACAAGGGCCTTGGTCAATTTCCCAAAAACACTTTCGCGTGTTTTTTCAAGTCCTTTATCAAGGTCTTGTTTTTTTTCCTTACTAAAAAATGAGAACAAACCCATAATTGTTGTTTTGATAAACAAAAAAAGCTCTTCCATCCAATATGGAAAAGCTCAATACCAATTCCCGGAAAAAGGTTCCTACCTTTTACTCAAAAACTCCTGAACCCTGTCGTTGGGAACAATATCTTCGGTAAATGTGTAAGCACCAGTTTTTTCTGATCTTACGGTACGTATTACCTTGGCGAACTCTTTTCCTTGTGCTTGCAGGGTTGCAACTACTTTCTTTGCCATATCTCAGTTTATTTTATTTCTTTATGAACTGTCATTTTTTTCAAGATGGGGTTGTATTTTTTCAACTCCATACGCTCAGGTGTATTTTTCCTGTTTTTGGTGGAAATATACCTTGATGTTCCGGGCACTCCACTGGTTTTGTGTTCAGTACACTCCAGAATAATTTGCCCTCTAGCTTCTTTACTTTTCTTAGCCATGCTCTAATTTCTTTCAAATTTTGGGACGGCAAAAATAGAAAGTTCCTGCCAATTATCCTAACATTTATCTGTTTTTTTTATCTCTTATGTTTTTTCGCTCTTGTTAACAGGCATCATACTCAGGAATTCTCATAAAATAGGCTTGTCAAATTCAATCTAATTCAACATCAGAATAGTCCTCACATAGGGCTCAATACCGGTAAAGAAAAATTCTACAGCAATAACCATTACAATAAGGCCCATGAGCTTCATCATTACTTTATTGCCGGTTTCACCCATAATTTGTGTAATCTTTGCACCACTGATTAAAACGCTAAGAATCACAAGACAAACGATAAAAATAGAACCAATTAACAGTGTTTTTGACAGGGCATCCTGGCTTTGATCCATTAGTACGATGGCATTGGTAATCGACCCCGGACCAGCAATCATGGGTATGCCCAAGGGTGTCACTGAAATATCGTCCACATATTTATTTACATTCTTTGTCGTTGTTTTGAGTCTGCTGATGCGTGCATTCAGCATATCATATCCCATCGAAAAAAACAGTACACCACCAACCACCTTCAGGCCGGCAACGGAAATTCCGAAAAAGCTGAACAGCATTTGACCTCCAAAAGCAAAGAGCACCAGGGTAACAAAGGCTGTAATAAGCGCTTTTATGGCTGTTGCTCGTTGCTGCTTTCTATTCAGGTCAGCCGTCATATTCAGGAATAAAGGCATCACCCCAAGTGGGTTCATCAGGGTGATAAAAGAGGTAAAGAAAAGCAGGAAAAGCGTCAGGTGTTCATTCATGGCCAATACTTATTTTATGGCGATTACACACGATTTATTGTCAAACCAATCACCACTGAATGCATATACGTGTTACTCAGCTGTCTTATAATCCCTTGATGATATCGTTGACCACTTTCAATATTTCCTGTTCGCGACTGATAGCCTGCTGTTCAATGGCCTGACCTTTGGCCAGCATATCTTCTGAATAGGCCTTGTCCTCAATGCCTGAAGCGTTAATTTTTACATTCAGGTATGCCCCCATTACGGCCATTCGGGCACACAACGCACCTACTCCCGCATCAGAAACCGAATTGGGATTTCCTGTTTTGGCCATTGCCGCAATCACATCCATCGATGCCAATGATGCCTGCATGACGCGATATGGAATCTCTATGGCATACTTTGAGGCAGCCTCAATGGCATTTTTGCGCAGGGCCGCCTCAGCCTCTGTTTTTTTGGGCAACCCAAAGGCATCCATTATTTTATTAAAAGCATTGGTATCTTCATCAACCAGATAGAGTAATTCGTCTTTTATTTTCTGTCCTTTTTCTGCCCATACCGAAAATTCCTCCCAGCGGTCGTCCCAACCGCGCTTGTGCGACGACAAATTAGCCACCATGGTGGCCAGTGAAGCACCCAACGCACCAACGTAGGCCGAAATGGAACCTCCTCCTGGTGCAGGTGATTCAGATGCCGTTTCGTTCGCAAAGCCTTTCGCTGTCATGTCAACCAATTTCTTTGACTTTTCAGCATCCTCCATTACATATTCAATGATCTTTTCACGTGGATTAAAGGGCTTCAGCTCATCGAGCCCCATCGATTTAATCGCAATTTTAATTAGCTCATCATGGTCTACACCCAAGGAACGCTGTTGCTTGGCCAAAAAATATTTCCCTGCATCAATCATGGCTTTCAGCGGTATTAGACCAACCAGTTCAGAGCCTGTCACACGTATGCCTCGTGCATCAGCTTTGCGGCATACTTCGTCAAAAGCCTCATGAACAGATGTGATGCTGATATTTGTCAGGTTCATGGAGATTTGTGCAATCCCGTATTCTTCGATAAACCAACCAATGGCTTTTACTGATTTGAGGCTTCCAGGAACATGCACTGGGTTTCCTTTTTCATCTTTTACAATTCTTCCTTTTAATGCATGTCTCTCTTCATCTTTTTTTCTAGAAGAACGTATGTCGCTAATATGCTTAATAATTTCATTCTCTTCTATATTATTTTGATCAAATGATGATTCTTTTATTTTTTTAATTTTAATATATTCTCTAAATATGTTTTCT
>CAYTUA010000414.1:0-3790 GCA_964440855.1 uncultured Lentimicrobiaceae bacterium | reverse complement strand
TATAACAAAATGGATTTAAAAAAATAAATCCCGAAAGGGTATAATTTTGACTGAAATTATTATTTTTGTACCCAAAAGGGTATAAATATGGACTTGGCACATTTTGTAAAAGAGAAGCGCAAATCAGTGAAGCTAACACAGCCTGAACTCGCCGAAAAGGCTGGTGTAGGCTTGCGTTTTATCCGCGAGATGGAACAGGGTAAGCAAAGTTTGCGGTTGGATAAAGTGAACCAGGTGCTGCAACTTTTCGGTTTTGAGATGGGGGCCGTCTTAAAAAAACCTACCACAGAAAGGTAATTCAAAATTTAGCAGGATGCGAAAAGCAGCCATCAAAGCAGGAGATCAATTAGCCGGATGGCTCACACAGGATGAGCATGGATACCATTTTGAGTACGACAAGGTATATGCCAGACAACCGAATGCCAGACCAGTTAGCTTAACATTGCCCCTGAAGGATACGCCCTTTACCTCCAAAGTATTGTTCCCATTTTTTGATGGCCTGATACCAGAGGGCTGGTTGTTGGAAATTGCTGAAAAAAACTGGAAACTGAATCCCCGTGACCGTATGGGATTGTTGCTGGCTTGTTGCAAAGATTGCATTGGTACAATAAGCGTAGAAGAAATAAAAGAAGCCAAACCATGAAACGATGCCTTTTTTGTTACAAAGTTTTGACCAATGAAGAGGCTGATTTTCATGCATCCTGTTCAAAAAAGATATTCGGGCAGCCAAAACCTCCGGCATTGCCATATTCAGAAGCCAATTTAGAACCTTTGGCAAAGGAGGTTATACAAAGCCGCACAGCAGTTACCGGCGTGCAGGCCAAGCTATCATTACATATATCAGCCAGCAGCAAGGACAAAGAACAAAGATTCACGATTGTTGGCTTATGGGGAGGATACATCTTAAAACCACCTACAGCATTGTACCCCCAATTGCCTGAGGTAGAGGATTTAACCATGCACCTGGCACAACTAGCCAAAATAAAAACGGTACCTCATAGTTTAATCCGGTTAGCGTCCGGCAATCTGGCCTACATAACCAAAAGGACAGACCGCATCAAAAAAGAAAAGCTGGCTATGGAAGATATGTGCCAGTTAACCGAACGACTTACCGAAGATAAATACAATGGCAGCTATGAGCAAATAGCCAGAACAATTCAAAAGTATTCGGCAACACCTGGTCTGGATGTGGTCAACTTCTTTGAATTGGTGCTCTTTTCGTTCCTGACCGGCAATGCCGATATGCATCTAAAGAACTTCTCATTACTGGAGCAACCTGGTTTGGGCATGACCTTATCACCCGCTTATGACCTGGTAAATACTTCATTGGTTAAACCTGCCGATGAGGAAGAATTGGCATTAAACCTGCATGGTAAAAAGAAAAAAATATGCAAACAGGATTTTGTGATAGCCATGAACACCCTGCAAGTGAAAAAAAAACAGCAGCAAAACATCTTCAATAAAATGACAAAAACAATGCCCCTCTGGATGAACCAGATTGATAACAGCTTCTTGAGTGATGATTTTAAAGAACGCTATAAAAAAATCATGAAAGAAAGAACGAATCGTCTCCAATGAATAGCTGAAAGCGATGATAATTATTTGTTTAAATGAATGAAATACTATGCTATCCATTAGAAGATCCTAACACGAAAAAATACCCTATCCCAAACCAAATCCCCAATTCATGATGATCAAAAGCCTGCAGATTCTCTTCCTTGTTGTTGCCCTGTTGGCTTGTGCCACCAAACAAGAAAGAAAAATCCAGCTCGTTCACAATGGACAAAGTGAATACACGATTGCCCTGCCAGTGTCGGCTTCAGCTGAAGAAGTGCGTGCAGCTGAATTTTTACAGTACCATGTGTATAAAATATCGGAATGCTCCTTGCCAATAGTTTCCTCAGATATACCTTTGAACTCGCCGGCAATCTACGTCTCAATATCAGATGAAATAACTGAAGGCGATTGGTTCAGGCTTTTTACAAGCGAAAACGACCTCCATATCCTTGGAGGCAACAACAGGGGCTGCATCTATGCCGTTAGCGAATTGCTGGAGCAATACCTCGGTGTGCGCTACTACAGCCCGCACTATGTGGAAATGCCGCAATCACCAAATATCGTCCTGCCAATAATAAACATAAGTGGATCAACCCCAAACACCTACCGCAATATTAACGGGCGTTTTACTCAAGATGCCAACTACAGGGATTTTCACCGCCTTCACCTGATAGATGATATGTTTGCCCAAAACTATTTTGTGCACACTTTCCACAAGCTTGTGCCCTGGCAACACTATTTCAAGTCGAACCCCGAATATTTTGCCCTAATGAACGGCAAACGCATCATCGACCAGCTTTGCCTGACCAACGAAGATGTTTTTGCCCTGACAATCGAAAAGCTTGCAAACGAAATGCAGTTGCAGCCCGACAAGCAATTTTGGTCGGTGAGCCAGGATGATAATTTCTCCTATTGCCAATGCACTAACTGCCTCCAAATCATCGAAGAAGAAGAGTCCGCTGCCGGGCCAATCATCCATTTTGTAAACCGTGTAGCCACCCATTTCCCCGATAAAATCATCTCCACCCTGGCCTATCAGTATAGCCGACAAGCACCTGCCAAAACAAAACCGCTTGACAACGTACAAATTATGCTGTGCACCATCGAACTAAACCGCAGCCAACCCATTGCTGAAGACGAAAGAAGCAGCTCCTTTCTAAAAGACATAGAAGATTGGGGCAGGATCAGCAACCACATATTCCTTTGGGATTATACAGTAAACTTTAACCACCATATCAGCCCGTTCCCCAATTTGCATGTATTGCAGCCCAACATACAGCTTTTTGTCAGGAATCAGGTGAAGGAGCACTTCCAGCAATCGAATACGGGTGTTGGGCATGCATTTTCTGAACTAAAATCATACCTCATTGCCAAACTCTTGTGGAATCCCGATGCTGATGCTCAGGCCCTTATCAAAGAATTCACTGATGGTTTTTATGGACCGGCAGCCGATTGGATCAGAAAGTATATGGACCATATGCAGCGTGAAATCCTGGAAACAGGCGAATGGCTCGATATTTACGGGCCGCCGACCAATCACCAGCAAACGTTTCTATCAGCTGACAATATAGCAGCATACAACTACTATTTTGACGAAGCATCAAATGCAGTGGCCGGCATGCCCACCTATGAATTGCATGTGCGCACTGCCCGCATGGCCTTGCAATACGCCATCATGGAAATTGGCAAAGCCGATATGTTTGGCCCCCGTGGCTGGTATGAAGAAGTGGCCGACGATTTCATTTTGAACCAGGAAATGCTCCACACGCTCGAAAATTTTTACCAAACAGGTATGGAGGTTGATGCCGCCTTTGTGAATGAGTCGGGTCTTACTGTTGAGCAGTATTACCAGTCCACCAAACGTTTTATTGATGTGCAGGTGAAAGGAAATCTTGCTTTTCGCAAACCGGTAAAGGCCCACCCACTGCCAGCCGCCAAGTATAGCGCCGGCAAGCTGGATTTGCTCACAAATGGTGTGCGTGGGGCCAACGACTTCAAAGTGCATTGGCTGGGCTGGGAAGCACAGGATTTTTCACTCGTGCTCGACCTGGGAAGTCTGGTTGAGGCCCAAACGATTGAAATCAGCTCCTTGTACGATCCGAAAAGCTGGATATTGCACCCAACAGCTGTCAGCTGCCAGGTATCAATGGATGGCATTCATTATGAAATAATTGAAGTGCAAACCCTTAAGGGAAATCAGCGCAACGAGGCTGTCAACAGGCTTTTTAGCTTT
>CAYTUA010000413.1:0-3310 GCA_964440855.1 uncultured Lentimicrobiaceae bacterium | reverse complement strand
AGGCAAAGGTACACCGGCTCAGGACTGGCTCAATTGGGACCGTGAGTACCACATTTGGGGTCAAGCGGGCTTGGAGGTGTCGGCCACTGTTATGTTTGATCAAAAAACGGTTCCCGACACAAGTTGGGGCGATGTTGATCGAAATGCATTTACGTATGCCAAAAACTTTGCGGCACATTTTGGAGGCAACAAATTGGTATCCATAGTAGAAGCCGGCAATGAACCCTGGGACTACCCGTCTGGTTTTTATGCGTCTTTGCTGCATGGTTTTGCCAGGGGATCAAAGCAGGGAAATGCGCAGATGAAAGTAATTCCGGCTGCATTTCAGGCCACCTTCAGGATGAATGAAGGGCATGAGTATAACAATTATATTGGTGGCAATATTGCTGTATCTACCCTCCCCTTTCTGGACGGCCTGAACGCCCATTTTTATTCCCATACTTTTGATGAGCAAGGGATAAGGGTGAGTGTTCATCCCGAAGACCCGCGGTCGGGTTTGCTTGGCATACGCAATATGATACGATACAGAGACCAAAACTTGCCAGGAAAGCCTGTTTATGTTACAGAATATGGTTACGATAGTGATGGTGGTGGCGAAAACTGCCCACACAGCGAATGTGTAAGCGAATTGCAGCAGGCTGCCTGGGGCATCAGGGCTGCCCTGTTATTGATGCGTTATGGTGCTGAGGATGTATTTTGGTATTTTTTCGCCAATGAGTTTACTGCGCCAGTTTTGCATAGTCGTTCAGGGCTCACTGGATCAGTCAACACAAATTTCCAACCCAAACGTGCTTATTATGCTTTTGCGAATTTGCTCAACACGATTGGTCATTGTTATTTTCAGGACATCCTGCATGAAACCGAAAAGGCGCATGTTTATAGCTTTAAAAGCAAGCAAACAGCTGAACAATACGTGATGGCCTGGCGGCCAGTAGGAGGCGATCCCATGCAGGCACAAACCATGCTCCTTCAATTGCCGGCTCCGCCATCGGCCTATGCATTCCTGGATGGAGGCAAAAGTGTAGAATGGGTTTCTATTGACAATTCTTCCAGTCTGGTTGAATTGTCCTTGAGTGGCATCCCGATGTTGATCAGGTTTTAGATTTTTAAAGGATCCAATGTCATTTGTATTATGTTTGATTATTCTAAACCAATTAACATGTTGACAAGCTATTATTAAATGGGTAAAAAGCCAGCCCATTAGAAAAAAATGCAAAAAACTGTTGGTATCTGATATGCCCAAAAAGCCGTATCTTCGAAAGTTGAAAATCAAAACTAATTCCTATGAAAAAATTATTCACCTTTTTTGCCATTGCCATAGCATTTGGCCTTGCATCCTGCGAACAGACCGCAGAAGAACAAACTAAAAACCTGGCTGAAATTGCCCAAACCATGACCCTCGAGAGTGATGTTATGACCCCTGAGGTACTATGGACCTTTGGTCGTATGGGCGCTGTTGACCTGTCGCCTGATAAACAAACTTTGGTTTACAGTGTGACCTATTTTGACATAGAAGAAAACCATGCGCGCACTGATTTATATACAATCAATGCAGATGGTACTGATCAAAAGCGTATTACGTTTACCAAGGTGAATGAATCAAGCCCAAGCTGGCGACCAGATGGACAAAAGATCGGATTTATTTCAACTGAAAGTGGCAGCAGACAGCTTTGGGAAATGGATGCTGATGGCAATAACAGAGTGCAAATAAGTGATATCGAAGGTGGCATCAATTCCTTTAAGTATGCCCCCGATCAAAGCCGTATTCTCTTTACCGCCATGGTAAAAGTAAACCCAACTGTCAAAGACAAGCACCCCGATTTACCCCAAACGAGTGGTCGTATTATGAATGACCTGATGTACAGACATTGGGATCATTGGGTGGATGATTTCAGCCATATATTTGTGGCTGACTATGATGGTGCAAGTGTGAGCAATGCCACCGATATTATGGAAGGTGAACCCTGGGAATCACCCATAAGGCCTTTCGGGGGTATGGAGCAAATCACCTGGAGTCCTGACAGTAAAAGTATTGTGTATACAGCCCGTAAAAAAACGGGAATGGCTTACAGTATTTCTACCAATTCTGATATTTATCAATATGATCTTGCTTCAGGACAAACCAGAAATCTTACCTCCGGCATGATGGGTTATGATGTAAACCCGAAATTTTCGCCCGATGGCAGCTATATAGCCTGGCAGAGCATGGAGCGCGACGGTTATGAGTCGGACAGGAACCGGTTGTTTGTGATGGGTCTTGAAAATGGCAAGAAAACCGAATTCACCGAAGGCTTTGATCAAAATGTGTATGATTTTGACTGGACTGATGACAACAGAAGTATTTATCTTACCAGCATCTGGCATGGCCTGGCCCAAATATATAAACTGGACCTGGTGGACAGAAGTATTTCGCAACTCACTGAAGGTGTGCACAATTTTACTTCTGTGATTGATGCCGGCGATAAACTTATTGGCGGATTGATGTCGATGAGTGCACCTGCCGAACTCTATACCATTGACAAGCAAACAGGCGATCATCAACAACTTACTTTTATTAATGAAAACCTGCTCAGCCAGTTAAAATTTGGAAAGGTAGAGTCGCGCTGGATCACCACCACCGACGACAAGCAGATGCTTACATGGATTATCTATCCACCCAATTTCGACCCTGAAAGAAGCTATCCTGCCCTCTTGTATTGTCAGGGTGGGCCGCAAAGTACGGTTAGTCAGTTCTGGTCGTTCCGATGGAATTTTCAGATGATGGCAGCCAATGATTATATTATTGTTGCGCCCAACAGGCGCGGTGTACCCGGATTTGGCCAGGAATGGAATGAGCAGATCAGTGGGGATTATGGTGGGCAAAATATGCTCGATTATCTATCGGCTATTGACGAAATGAAAAAAGAACCCTATATCGATGAAAACCGCCTGGGGGCTGTGGGAGCAAGTTATGGAGGTTACTCTGTGTTTTGGCTTGCCGGAAATCACAACAAACGCTTCAAAGCCTTTATAGCACACAATGGCATTTTCAACTTTGAGGCCCAATATACCGAAACAGAAGAGATGTGGTTTGCTAACTGGGACTACGGCGGTGCCTACTGGGATTTTGACAATGAAGTGGCACAACGCTCCTATGCCAGCTCACCTCACCGATTCGTGCAGAACTGGGACACACCCATTATGGTTATTCACAGTGAGTTGGATTACCGGATTGTAGCATCACAAGGAATGAGCGCGTTCAATGCTGCTGTTTTGCGTGGTGTTCCTGCCCAATACCTTTACTTTCCGGATGAGAACCATTGGGTGCTGA
>CAYTUA010000412.1:0-3277 GCA_964440855.1 uncultured Lentimicrobiaceae bacterium | reverse complement strand
GACATTCCAATGATCTCCAATCCGATTTTAGTCATCTCTAAATAGCTTTTTTTTGAATCTATAAAAGTATAAAGAAAATTTGTTTTGAGGGGAATTATGCCAAAAACTAATCCATTTTTATGAACAGTGTTCATCTGCGACTTTTTAAAAAGTTAAAAAAATATCTTTGATAATAAGTGGATACTCTCTATTTTTGCGGCCATTCTTGATCTTGTATGTGTTCAAGTTTTGTTTATCAATCAATTTAACAAAAAACACTCCTCTACATTATGGAAAAAATAATTTGGTTCATCCCCTTAGCAGGAATAGTGGGATTACTATTTATGTACCTGAAATCCAAGTGGGTAAATAAACAAGATGCTGGTTCAGAAAAAATGCAACGGATTGCAGGATACATTTCGAAAGGTGCCATGGCCTTTCTGAAAGCGGAATATCGGATTCTTGCCATTTTTGTAGCATCCGTATCTGTATTGCTTTTCATAAAGGGCACTTCCGAAATTACAAGCAACGGTTTTATTGTTATTTCCTTTATTACAGGTGCCGTGCTTTCAGGTTTGGCAGGCTATATCGGGATGAACGTAGCCACCAAAGCCAACGTAAGAACTGCCCAGGCTGCCAAAACTTCGCTTAATGATGCCCTGAAAGTGGCCTTTACAGGAGGTAGTGTGATGGGTATAGGTGTTGTAACTTTGGGTTTGCTTGGATTGAGCTTGCTTTTTATACTGTTCAATAAATTTATTGGTACAAGCTGGAGCCTGGAAATTGTACTTAATGTGCTCTCTGCTTTCTCTTTGGGCGCCTCTTCCATAGCCCTTTTTGCACGTGTAGGCGGTGGTATTTATACCAAAGCTGCCGATGTGGGTGCCGATCTTGTAGGTAAAGTTGAAGCAGGTATTCCAGAAGATCATTACCTGAACCCTGCCACGATAGCTGACAATGTTGGCGATAACGTAGGTGATGTAGCCGGTATGGGAGCCGACTTGTTCGAGTCATTTGTGGGCTCAATCATCGCTGCTATGGTATTGGGTGCTGCTTTTACCACCATGGTAGCCGTGCAAGGACATTTTGAACTTGGCCCCGTTTTGCTGCCACTTGCACTGGCATCGGTTGGCATCCTTACAAGTGTTGTAGGAACTATTTTTGTGCGTGTTGGAAAAAATGGCAGCCCCCACAAAGCACTCAACAAGGGCGAATTTGTTGCCACCGGCTTGATGCTCGTTGCCTCATTCTTCCTTATCAAATTTTTCCTGCCAGCTGAGTGGGTTTATATCAGAATTGATGGCACTTCACTGGAATACACCTCAATGGGTGTTTTTTGGGCCACCATAGTTGGACTTGCCGTTGCAACAGGAATTGGAAAAATCACAGAATATTATACGGGTACAGGCGGTGGTCCCGTTCGGTCGATTGTTGAGCAATCGCGCACCGGTGCTGCCACCAACATCATTGCCGGGTTGGAAATAGGCATGAAATCTACTGCCATTCCGATTTTGGGTCTTGGCCTCGCCATTATCCTGGCCTTTCATTTCGCCGGCTTGTATGGCATTGCCATCGCGGCCGTTTCGATGCTTTCAAACACAGGAATACAACTTGCTGTAGATGCCTATGGCCCTATTGCTGACAATGCCGGCGGTATTGCAGAGATGAGCGAATTACCAAAAGAAGTACGCAAACGCACTGATAAGCTTGATGCTGTTGGGAATACGACTGCTGCCATTGGTAAAGGGTTTGCCATCGCCTCTGCAACATTAACTGCCCTGGCCCTTTTTTCGGCCTTTATGACACAAGCCAATATTGTGGTTATTGACATTTCGAAACCGGTAAATATGGCCGGACTGCTGATAGGCGGTATGATTCCTTATTTGTTCTCCTCCATGGCCATGGGTGCCGTTGGGCGTGCCGCTAAAAAGATGATTACCGAAGTACGCCGCCAATTCAAGGAAATTCCGGAGCTTACCAATGCCTTGCTGGTTATGAAAAAATACGATGGCAACCTGGATAATATCACGGAAGAAGAAGCAGATACCATGCACAAAGCTGAGCGCTCTGCTGAATACGAGAAGTGTGTGGAAATCTCTACCGAGGCCTCACTAAAGGAAATGGTGTTGCCTGGCTTACTCGCCATAATTGCACCTGCTTTAATTGGTTTTACCGGCGGAGCCGAAATGCTCGGTGGTTTATTGGCCGGAGTAATGGCCTCGGGCGTATTGCTGGCTATTTACCAATCCAATGCAGGTGGTGCTTGGGACAATGCCAAAAAAATGGTAGAAGAAGGCGTCGTATATGAAGAAATACTCTACGGCAAGGGCAGCGACTCGCACAAAGCCACTGTAGTAGGCGACACCGTAGGCGATCCGTTTAAAGACACCAGCGGGCCTTCGCTCAATATCCTTATCAAACTGATGTCGATTGTGGCACTTGTAATAGCCCCTAGTATTGCCGTGCCAATTGCTAAACCGGCTTCAGGCGAACCAGTTCAGATAAAACCCGCTTCTTCCTATATGCACCAATCCGATGAACAAGTATCATTGACGCTTGGATGGAATGAAGCCAATGACCTTTTGAAAGAATAGAGTTATTTCTGAGATTATTAACCGGCGCAAGCGAAATCTTGTGCCGGTTTTTTTGCCAGAAGCTAAAAGAAGAAACATGAGTTATTTTGGTATCTCCGATAGAAGTTATGAATTGATCGCAACTGTTTGGGCTAAATTCCCCGAAGTGGAGGAAGTGCTTATTTTTGGCTGCAGGGCCAAAGAGAATTATAAGCAAGGCAGCGATATAGATTTGGCTATAAAAGGCTTGGGATGCAATAACAGACTCGCCCTGCATATCAAAAGCTACCTGAATGAAGTTTTACCCGTCCCTTATTTTTTTCGATGTAGTGAGCTACAATGATATTGAGAATGATGAACTGAGGCAACATATTGACCGGGTAGGAAAACCATTTTACGATGTATCAGCAATCCACAACCTGAATGATCCTAACTCCAGTTACAAGTAACAAAATTGCGTAATCCGATGCGAAACAAGTAGCTCAGCCTATGTTAATATTGATAGTGCTCATCACCGGAGCTACAACAAGCACCCTCCACTTTTATTTCCTTATCCGGATTCAGCATTTGTGTTTTGGGGCTTATATAAGGAATTCCAAGCGACAATCCCCTTAAAATAAACAAGATACCAAGTGTAACAATAAACACAGGTATCACTTTATTCATTCGCTTTTTAAAGCCCTGGCTGATGATATTGCCTGCCAGCGAAACACTCAGCATAATGG
>CAYTUA010000411.1:0-5724 GCA_964440855.1 uncultured Lentimicrobiaceae bacterium | reverse complement strand
CAGCATTGGTTTTGATGATTATCGTATCGCAATTGCTGGCAGTTGTCTTGTAAATAGTATTTTTGTGGCGAAGGTCTGGCCCCGAAAACTTCAAACTGGCTGAAGCCTTTAACTGAATTGCAAAAAAGTGAATGAATATGAATAAAAAAGCCATCATACTTACCCTGCTTCTATTTTCTATTATTGTTAAGGTGTTTCCGGCATACTTGCTGATTCCAATGGACAATAGCCAGACAAATCACCTGAAAGCTTATGGCATTGCCTATTGGGTACTTGAAAAAGATGTTGAAATAAGCTGGTTGTTGAATTACCGGGGAGGAAGCTATCTGATGCCTTACCACGAATCGTTTGAGCGCGAATGCCGCCTGCGAAATGTCAGTTATCAAGTACTGGCCAATGTGCAGGCCTCTGCCATTTTGCAGGAGATTGCCGAACCTGGTACCAATATGGACGACATGAAACTAAACAAAGTACCACGCATTGCCGTGTACTCGCCTAAAAACAAACTCCCTTGGGACGATGCCGTAACCCTTGTGCTCACCTATGCCGAAATCCCTTATGACGTAATATATGATGATGAGGTGCTGAACGACGTATTGCCCATGTATGATTGGCTGCATTTACACCATGAAGATTTTACGGGGCAATTTGGTAAATTCTGGGCTCGCTATCGTCACTTCCCCTGGTATCAGGAAGATGTTCGCTTGCAGCAACAAACAGCCGAGCGGCATGGTTTTTCAAAGGTTTCGCAATTGAAACTTGCAGTGGTAAAAAAAACACGCGAGTTTGTTGCAGGAGGTGGATATCTATTTGCCATGTGCTCGGCAACCGACAGCTATGATATTGCTTTGGCAGCTGATGGCCTTGATATTTGTGATGTTATGTTCGACGGCGATCCCATGGGACCCGGCCATCCCGAAAATTTAAACTACCACAATTGCTTTGCCTTTACCAATTTTACAATCAACACAAATCCACAAGATTATCAAAAATCAAATATAGATGTCACCCACACCAGGTCAGGAACCATACGCGAAAACAATGATTTTTTTAGTTTGTTTGAGTTTTCGGCCAAATGGGACCCGGTGCCCAGTATGCTCACCCAAAACCACGAGCAACTCATCAAAGGTTTTATGGGACAAACCACTGCATTCAACAAGGAATTTGTAAAATCGCAGGTAATTATCCTGGGCGACAACAAGGCATTTCAAGAAGACAGGTATATTCACGGTACATTTGGAAACGGCTTCTGGACTTTTTATGGTGGCCACGACCCTGAAGATTACCAGCATTTTGTAGGAGACCCTCCTACCGAGCTGGATACTTATCCCAACTCGCCCGGATACAGACTTATACTGAACAATGTATTGTTCCCTGCTGCGAAAAAGAAAAAGCAAAAAACCTGATTACTCTTCTAAATGATAAGGGTAGATCAAATCCACCAAAAAAGGCAGATCATCTATCTCAAGGTCAGCAATTTGCTCGCAAGATTGTGCGGTGCGAAAAACAATACGACCTGCATCAGGCTTTATATCTTCAAATTTCAGGTTGATTTCACCAGCCCTGAAATAAATGCATGAGGAAGGTGCAAATACAACTGTGCCCACTGCATCTGATTTGACCAATTCTCCTGATTTGGAAATAATTTCGGACGAGCCCATTATATTGACTTGATCAGCAGGATTGTAATAAGTTGAATTCCCAGCACGAACCCATTCAACAGTGGATAAATCGCTAATAAAAATTTTGCTCCCAAGTGTATCAGGATTGAAACCAAACGATTCCACAGTTTGTTCATAACGCAAATTGCCATCTTGTTCAGGCAACTGCCGTAAGCTGTAGCTGGCAGCACTTACTTTCTGGTGGGTATAATCTAAAAATGGATTCTGGTCTAAATAAAAATCATTGAAATTGAAACTTGCCACGGAATTATCCTCATGCAATCCGCCTGTAATAGTTACCATAATGATGCCATTGCGCCATCGGTCATACTCATCTTGCTGGTTATAAGTATATTTAATTTCAAGTTGGTAATTATTCCCCTGTTGAGTCAAATAGAAAAATGCACCATCCTTTTCAACAAAATTATCTGCCAATAAAATGGAATCATGAATACCTTTCAGGTAGGTTAAAGTAAGCTGGGCCAAAGTTTGATGAGCCAGCACAGCATCTGTGGCAACAAGTACATGCTGCTGATAGTTTTCCTTTGTATTCTCTTTGGCGCAGGAACTTATGATTAAGGCAATGCCAATCAGGAAACTGCCGGTCAGGTATATGGGTTTCATTTATGCTTTACGGTTATAGTTTTCAAAGGTATAAACGAAATCATTTTGCAAATCATTGTCCACAAGGTTTTTTTCTTTTAGTTCCCATTGGTTATCATCTATTTCAGGAAAAAAAGTATCCGCATCAAAAGCTTTATCAATTCTGGTAATATAGAGCCGATGGGCCAAAGGCAAAAATTGCCTGTAAACATTTCCACCTCCAATAATGAATATTTCATCCTCAGATTTGGTTAGTTCTATAACTTCATCAATGGAGTGTGCCATCTCGCATCCATCTATCTGCCTTTTAATTGATGAAAGGACAATATTTCTTCTTTTAGGCAAGGGACCATTGGGTAAGGACTCAAACGTGAGCCTTCCCATCACAACAGTATGCCCCGATGTGATTGCCTTAAAACGCTTGAGATCATTTGAAATATGCCACAATAGTTGGTTGTCCTTGCCAATGGCCCTGTTGTGGCCCATGGCAACAATTATGGATATAAGTGGCTTGTATTTAGTCATATGCATAAATAGTTTAAATGGCTATTTCACCTTTAATGTGCGGATGAGGATCATAGCCTTCAAGTTTGAAATCGTCAAATGTAAAGTCGAAGATGTTTTTCACATTTGGGTTTAAGATCATTTTAGGCAATGGTTTGGGTTTGCGGTCAATCTGGGTTTTCACTTGTTCGAGGTGGTTCAGATAGATATGCGCATCACCAAAAGTGAGAATAAAGTGGCCGGGCTCAAGCCCTGTCACTTGAGCTACCATCATGGTTAAAAGCGCATAAGATGCAATATTAAAAGGCACGCCCAGAAAAATATCAGCACTTCGCTGATACATCTGACACGACAGGCGGCCTTCGGCCACATAAAACTGAAACCAGGCATGGCATGGCGGCAAAGCGGCTTTGCCTTCGGCTACATTTTGCGCAAAGGATTTGGAAGTGTCGGGCAAAACAGAAGGGTTCCAGGCCGCAACAATATGCCTGCGGCTATCAGGCGATCGCTTGATGCTTTCAATCACTTCGCTGATCTGATCAATCCCTTCACCGTTCCAATTGCGCCATTGCGCACCGTAAACTGGCCCTAAATCGCCATTTTCGTTTGCCCATTCATTCCAGATTGACACCTTGTTTTGCATTAGGTAGCTTATATTGGTCTCTCCTTTTAAAAACCATAACAATTCGTGTATTATCGAGCGCAAATGGAGTTTTTTTGTGGTCACTGCCGGAAAACCTTTTTTCAGGTCAAATCGTAGCTGAGGCCCAAAAATACTAAGTGTTCCGGTGCCTGTGCGGTCTTCCTTGCGCACGCCTTCGTCAAGGACTTGTTTTATGAGATTAAGGTATTGTTTCATGGTTGGGGTTTAGCGTTTTGAGCGTTTGGTTCCGCACATGCGGGAGCGTTTCTATCGTTTGGCGTTTTACGTTAGCCAATGAGCATTCCTACAATTGTTGCTGACATCAAAGAGGCCAGGGTACCTCCCAAAAGGGCACGCAAGCCGAATTTTGAAAGCAATACCCTTTGATTTGGGGCCAATGAGCCAATTCCTCCAATTTGTATGCCTATGGATGCGAAATTGGCAAAACCGGCAAGCATATAAGTGGCCATAATGATGGATTTTGGTTCGGTGAACATATCTGCCGCTTTAAGTTCAGAAAGGCTTACATAACCAATGAACTCCGTCAAAATAATCTTTTCACCCAGGAGTCTGCCCAGCAAGGTGATGTCATTGGCATGTACACCAATCAGCCACATTACAGGAGAAAATAAATAACCCAGTAAAAATTGCAGAGACAGCTCGTCATAACGACCATTGGTAGCATTGCTGATGTTTTCGTTGAGGCCAAGCAAATTGCCCAGTCCAACAGATAAATAATTAAACAGTGCAATAAAGGCGATAAAAACCAACAACATGGCTGCAACATTCACGGCCAATTTGAGCCCTTCGGTGGTTCCATTGGAAACGGCATCCAGCACATTGCTGCCAATTTGTTCCTTGCCAATATCCATTGTTTTGTCAATGTCTTCTGTTTGAGGCAGCAGTATCTTTGAAATAACAATGGCGCCGGGCGCCGCCATAACGGAAGCTGCTAACAAGTGTTTTGCAAACATCAGTCGCTGTATGGGGTCATCACCACCCAAAAAGCTAATATAAACTGCCAAAACACCACCGGCAAGTGTTGCCATACCTCCCATCATCACCAACAGCATCTCAGATTTATTCATTTTGGGGAGGTATGCTTTAATCATAAGCGGGGATTCAGTTTGCCCCAAAAATATATTGCCCGCAACCGAAAGGCTTTCTGCTCCTGAAAGCTTCATCAGGCGGGACATGGCCCACGCCATCCCCTTTACAATACGCTGAATGATGCCCAGGTAAAACAACAAGCTCGTGAGTGCTGAAAAGAAGATGATGGTGGGCAGAATCTGAACAACAAAGTTCTGCAAGGCCAACTCGATGTTATTGGTTGCAAATGATTTAAAAAGAAACAAGGTGCCAGCATTGGTAAAATCCAAAATAAGCACAAAAATACCACCTACAAATTCAAAAAAGTACTGTATCCAAGGGACATACAGCACCCCAACGGCCAGCAATAACTGCAAACTCAAGCCCGTGCCAACCACTTTCCAATTGATGGATTTGCGGTTGCTGCTAAACAAAAATGCAATCAGCACCAAAACAAGCATGCCAAAAATACCACGCAGGATGGTAATTGGTTTGAAACCAGAGCTGCGATCCATAACCAGCAAGTTGGTTTTGTCAGCTATGCTATTATCCTGAACTGGATCAGATTGAAAAGATTCCGGGTTGCTTGAATCTGTAACAAAGGAGGTATCAGGAATGGAATCACCCAATTGGTTTGCTGCCATAAAAGCAGCAAAAAGCAAAAAAATGCCGAGCAAGGCCAGCTTAAAAACTACCGGTTTTTTCATGTGTTTGACGTTAATTAATCAACTGATTGCTAAAGTTTTTGGTAAAATTATTTTATCGGAAAAGCGGTTTAGAATTTTTCTTCCCGTCTTTTTATTTCATCACGAATACGCGATGCTTTTTCATATTCTTCATTCTCAATGGCTTTCTGGAGCAATCCATCCAGGTCTTCATACAAATAATCCGAAAATTCGCCATCATCTTCTTCAACATCTGACATTCTATCATCAAGCGTTTCCTTTGGCTCATCCGTTTCGAGTACAATACCGGCTTCGGCCAGAATGGGTTCGTAAGTATAAATAGGACACTGATATCTGATGGCCAGGGCCACGGCATCAGAGGTACGGGCATCAATCTCAGTGATTTCACCCAGGTGTTCACAAAGCAAAATAGCGTGAAAAACACCTTCCTTAAACTTATTAATCACCACTTCGCGCACTTGAATATCGTAATGGTCAGCAAAACTTTTAAACAAATCATGTGTCATTGGGCGTGCCGGTTGCATACGCTCCAAACCCA
>CAYTUA010000410.1:0-4014 GCA_964440855.1 uncultured Lentimicrobiaceae bacterium | reverse complement strand
GTAAAGCCCAACAACAGAAAAAACACAAAACTGACGAAAACATACAAACGGAAAGGGGGCATATAGCGCCGGCGTTTGCCATGCACATAATCTGTTTCAAACTTGCCGGGTTTGGTCAGTAAGTGCTTTATGGACAGCCATAAACGGGTATCGAATGCAAAAACATTACCGGCAAAGTCAACTATCAGGAAGTGTAGGGGCCGGTCGTATTGTTTGATTGATTGACCACAGTTTGGGCAATACTTGCCTTCAAAAATGGTTTCGCAATTCTTGCAGTTGTGGCTGGTGATTTCTGCGGGAATTGTATGCTTTTCAGGTTGATTGTTGTCTTGCATGATGTTGTTTTTATAAAATCTGCAGGAGCAAATATAAAACAAAGCATAAAAAAAACGCCTACCCTTTCAGATAAGCGTTTTTGTCGGAGCGGCCCGACTCGAACGGGCGACCGCTTGCACTATTCTGTTCCTAATTTACTGAACAGATATTGTCATGGATTTTTTTAAATCAAAGCATGAAAAGTTCGAAACATTTGTGTTTTCTTTGATCTTATACTTTTTATGAAAATTATCTCTTATATTTGAGCGTGATTTCAGATAAACAAGCCGACTTTTTTGATTCAAGCCTTTAGCGGCAATTTCAAAGCCATTTGTTCTTTTGGGACACCAATATTTATTGCGATTATGAATAAGAAATCCCTGTCAGAAAGAGACATTTGCACCAAGTTCATTACGCCTGCCATTGAAAAAGCAGGATGGGATAAAACAACGCAACTGCTTGAGGAAGTATCGTTCACTGATGGTAAAATTTATGTTCGGGGCAGATTAACCGCCAGAGGAACAAGAAAGAGAGCTGACTACATTCTATATTACAAGCCAAACATTCCGATTGCCATTGTTGAAGCCAAAGACAACAAACATTCTGTGCGGGCAGGCATTCAGCAAGCTTTAGAATATGCCAAAATATTGGACATCCCTTGCGTATTTAGCAGCAATGGCGATGGATTTGTCTTTCATGACCGGACTGCAACAGAAGGAAATATTGAAACAGAATTAAACCTTGACAATTTCCCAGCGCCTGAAGAATTGTGGCAGAAGTACAAGAAATATAAGGGCATCATAAGCCCTGAAGCTGAAAAGGTGGTTGCCCAGGATTACTACTTTGATGGCAGCGGAAGAAGTCCAAGATACTACCAACAAATTGCTGTAAACAGAACCGTTGAAGCCATTGCCAAAGGACAGGACAGAATTCTGTTGGTTATGGCAACCGGTACCGGAAAGACCTACACAGCTTTTCAAATCATTCACAGACTTTGGAAAAGTGGGACAAAAAAGAGAATCCTGTTTTTAGCTGACCGCAATGCTTTGATTGACCAGACCCGACGAGGCGACTTCAAACACTTCAAGGATAAAATGACAGTGGTTAAGCACCGCATGATCGATAAAAGTTATGAAGTCTATTTGGCTTTGTATCAAGGATTGTCGGGAGCTGATGAAGATGCCAATGCCTACAAGCAGTTTTCACCCGGTTTTTTTGATTTGATTGTGATTGATGAGTGCCACAGAGGAAGCGCCAAAGAGGACAGCGCCTGGAGGGAGATTCTTACTTATTTCAATAAGGCAACCCATATCGGACTAACGGCAACACCCAAAGAAACCAAAGAAGTTTCGAATATTGAGTATTTTGGTGACCCAGTTTACACCTATTCCCTAAAGCAGGGGATAGATGATGGTTTTCTGGCACCTTACCGTGTGGTGCGTGTGAACTTGAATGTAGATGCCGAAGGTTATCGACCTGAAAGAGGTAAAAAGGACAAGCAAGGCATTGAAGTTGAAGACCGTGTTTACAACCGAAAAGACTTTGACAGAAACCTGGTTATCGATGAGCGAACAATTACGGTCGCCAGAAAATTGAGCGAATTCATGGGAGGATACGACCGCTTTGCCAAAACCATTGCATTCTGCACCGACATTGACCATGCCGAACGTATGCGTGCTGCTTTATCAAACCTGAATGCCGACCTGGTGGCGCAAAACCACAAGTACATCATGCAGATAACGGGCGACAATGAGGAAGGAAAACGCGAATTGGACAACTTCATTAATCCGGAGGAAGCTTATCCCGTAATTGCCACAACTTCTGAATTAATGACCACAGGCATAGATGCCCAAACCTGCAAAATCATTGTGCTTGATTCGGAGATTAAATCAATGACCAAATTCAAGCAGATTGTAGGCAGGGGAACCCGAATCAATGAGGAGTTTGATAAAATGTACTTCACCATACTTGATTTCAGGAATGTGACCGATCTGTTTGCTGACAAGGACTTTGACGGCGACCCTATCCGCGTAAAACCGGTTTCGCAGGATACAGATTTGGGCAACATTGTTGATGAAGAAGAAAGCGACACAAGCCCGGTCATTGACGATGAATCAGGTGAAGAAATTGATATACAGCCTGAGATCAGAAAACCAGAGCCTGAATCAAGGACAGGCACGCCCGAACCGAGACGAAAAGTTTATGTAAACGGTGTGGATGTTTCTGTTTTGATCAGCCGCGAGATGTATTTCGACACTTACGGCAAACCCATTACCACAAGCTTGAAAGACCACACCAAAGAAATTATTCAAGGGCAGTACGCTTCATTGGATGATTTTTTGAGCCGTTGGAAAAGTGCAGATAAAAAGGAAGTCATCATTAAGGAATTGGAAGACCAGGGCGTGCTGGTGGAGGCACTTCGTGATGCCGTCAACAGGGAAGTTGACCTGTTCGATTTGATTTGCCATGTAGCATTTGATCAACCACCATTTACACGTAAAGAGCGGGCAAACAAGGTGAAAAAACGGGATTATTTTACCAAGTATGGCGAGCAAGCCCGGAAAGTACTGGAAACATTGCTTGATAAATATGCTGATGAAGGTATTACCAACCTTGAAAGCATGGATATCCTGAAAGTGAAACCACTCACAGATTATGGTTCGCCTCTGGAAATCATCAAGCAATTTGGAAGCAAAGAAAAATACCAGAAGGCAGTAAAGGAATTGGAACAAGAACTTTATAAAACAGGAACATAATGGCAGGAACATTTTCACAAATCTATATCCAAATGGTTTTCGCGGTTCAGAACCGGAATTCAATAATCAATAAAGCCTGGGAAGAAGAACTATACAAATACATTACCGGCATTATTCAAAACAAGGGTCAAAAGTTACTGGCTATTAACGGCATGCCTGATCACATTCATATTTTAATTGGGATGAAACCCTCTTGTTGTTTATCAGACTTGGTTAGAGAAATAAAAAAGTCATCAAATGAATTTATAAAAGCGAAGTCTTTTACAAGATTCAAATTTCAATGGCAAGAAGGATATGGAGCTTTTTCCTATTCTCATTCATCATTAGACAGCGTAATAGCCTATATCAACAATCAGAAAGAACACCACAAAAAAAGTAGTTTTAAGGACGAATATAAGGAGTTTTTAACCAAATTTCAGATTGAACATAAAGATGAATATTTGTTTGAATGGTTTGATTGAGACCCTGAAAGGGTCAGATGTTTATAGAAAATTCAAAACGTTAGCTTGTGCGACCCCGTTGGGGTCGAATACAATTGATCGAATCACATTTCTATAAAAATTCAATCCCTTCAGGGTTGTCAAATAATTAATTATCAGACCCTTAATGAAAGAAATAATTTAAGAATTGTAATTGTCTCACAAAATATGGTCATCAACCTAAGTAAAATGAAAACATTTTTTAGAAAAAAAGCTGATGAAAATAAAAGCATGGATGTATGAAAGTAAAACCACTCACAGATTATGGCTCACCTATAGAGATCATCAAGCAGTTTGGTAGCAAAGAAAAATAAGTGGAAGCAGTAAAGGAATTGGAACAAGAACTTTATAAAACAGGAACATAATGAATCACGAAGTAAGATTGTTTCTTATAGAATTGGCAAGAAAGCGCCAAGGTTTTATTTTTTATCAAGACCTTTCAGATAAATGCAATTTGGGCTTTA
>CAYTUA010000409.1:0-8963 GCA_964440855.1 uncultured Lentimicrobiaceae bacterium | reverse complement strand
GTACCAATAAAGGATACAAATTTTAAAAATTGAAATATTTTCATGATGTGTGTGGCTTACCTGAATTCTACAATGATGTTTTCGAAAATCTCCAGAGCTGTATTGATGGTGGTCAAATCGGTATAAAGCATACCATCAGAACCGTCGTAATGCCCGTGGCCTATGGGATTGAGGTGATAGGTGTTTTGGTTGTCATTTCTGTCAATGGTAACAGCATAAACAAGTGAAGGTTGGGCGGATGTGCGGTAATTTGCATTTCCGGGGTATTTGTTGTTTGTCCAGTAATCATTCCAATCCCAGGGTTGGTTTACCTCCAATAAGAGCCTGAACTTTTGGGGCATATTTTCTTCCGGAAAAACCTTAATAAAGGCTTTCCCGGGTGGTGTAGCACCTGTGTAAGCATCCGGGAATGGTTTATCTGTTGTAGGCATATGGGCTACAGTTCCATCAAAACTTTCCTTGCGATGCAGCCAATAAGGCAAAGCTGCAGGTCGGATGGCCTCTCCAGGAACTTTCAGCCATTTTCCATCACCGGCATCACCATAGCGATAATAGCCTGATGCTATGGATTGGGTAACGAAAACAGTCTGAATGGGATTGGCCTCCATGTCCTCTATCCAGATGGCGAATGTTGGATAATTGTGGTGTTTGCCCGGTTTCAGGCTGACGTTGAAATAATCACCGGCTTCGTTGTACACTTTCATGATGGTAGTCACATCATTTTCAATTGGTTTTGTTTGCCTGGTTGGTTGGCAAGCATGCATACCAATCAGCAGGATAAAAAGCACTATCACAGGTGTTAGTAGATTTGACTTTTTCATAATGGGGTTTGGTTTGAATGAATCAATAAATTTAAAACAAAAAGACATGATAAAGGTTCAAAAGCGAAACAATAATATACTACTGATATGTAAAACCTGTTTGAGAATATCTATTAGGCTAAAGCCCAGCGGATTGGTAGTAATTGATTATTAAAGGGGCTAAAGCCCCCTCCAAAATATAAATAGCTGAACCAATTGGTTTTAATTGTTAACAAGCGCTTTGCTGCTAAATAAATATGGGCGGGGAGCTTTGCTCCCCGCCCATAAAATAAAAACAATTCAAAAGCTTACTGATTCAGCATCACTGGCATCACCAGCATAAGTATATCTTCACTTTCGTTTTCGTTGCCAACAGGAAAAAGAATGCCTGCCCGGTTTGGTGCCGACATTTCAAGCTTTATTTCATCCTGATCGAGGTTGTTCAGCATTTCGATAAAAAACCTGGAGTTGAAGCCTATTTCCATATCATCCCCTTCGTAGTTGCAAGTGAGGCGTTCTTTGGCTTCGTTGGAGTAATCAAGGTCTTCGGCCGAAAGTTGCAGCTCCTGTCCGGTTATTTTAAATCGTACCTGATGCGTTGACTGGTTAGCAAAGATGGCCACACGCTTGATCGAATTCAGCAAGGATTGCCTGTCGATCGTAAGCTTATTCGGATTGTGCGTTGGGATGACTGCTTCATAGTTGGGATATTTCCCTTCGATGAGGCGACACACCATGCTGATGTTTCCAAAGTGGAAGAATGCGTTTGTTTGGTTAAATGACAATTCAACAGGATTGTCCTCCCTGCCTGATAGTAAGTTCTTTAGTTGGGTAATGGGTTTTTTTGGCAGAATAAAGGAAGCGGGTGTTTCTGTTTTGGCATCCAACCGCCTGTACCTGACCAATTTGTGTGCGTCGGTGGCTACAAAAGTCATATAGTTTTCTGACATATCGCATAAAACCCCCGACATCACAGGCCTGAGCTCATCGTTTCCTGTAGCGAAAATGGTTTTTTCAAAAGCATTTACAAGCAGTTCAGAACTGAGCGTGAGTTCTGTAACATCTTCCTTGACGGGCAGTTGTGGAAACTCATCACTTTTATGTCCTGAAAGCCTGAATTTTCCTTCTCCTGCAAAGAGCTCGATGGCCAGCGAATCGTTGTTGATATCGAAAGTGATTGGGATATCCGGAAAAGTTTTCATGATATCAAGCAGCAAACGAGCCGGAATGGCCAGGTTGCCTTTGCCTTCTACCATCTCAGGAACAATGCTGACCGTCATGGTGGTTTCCAGATCGGAAGCGGTAATTTTTAATTCACTTTCCTGCAATTCAAACAAAAAGTCATCAAGAATTGGAAGGGTATTGCTCGAATTGAGCACTCCGCTAAGTGCTTGGAGGCTACGCAGAAGTTTTAAACTGGATACGATAAATTTCATAATCGCAATTGGTTTTTATAATTGTGTAAAAATAACAAATGAATTGTTGGTTTTCACTGCAAATATCGTTTTTTTATTCACATTTTCTTGGTGAACAACCAAAAACCTACTCATCAGTGCCACAAAGGATACTTTTGGTACTTCACTTTTTGCGAAAGCTCAGTTTTGATTCGGTGCCTTGCAGCAAACGCGCTATGTTTTTACGGTGGGTAATTGGTAAAAAGAGGGCTACTGCAACAGCGAGTATATAATACAGCCAATTGGGCGGCGGAAAAATAAATATGACCGTAAGTGGAAAACTCAGACCGGCAGTAATGCTGGCCAGTGATACATAGCGGGATATACTCAGGACCACGATAAAGATGCCCAGTGCTATCAGGGCTGCCCACAAATACAATCCAAACCCAACGCCCAGCAGTGTAGCCACCCCTTTGCCGCCCCTGAACCCGGCGAACAAGGGAAATGTATGGCCAATTACCACAGCAGCAGCCACAAGTAGCAAAATATAGGCCAGGCCTGCTTCAGTGAGGTTTTCGGTTACAAGCAAAGGTGCTATCGCAATGGCTGCATACCCTTTAAACACATCGACAAGCAAAACGGGAATACCTGCTTTTAGCCCCAATACGCGAATGGTGTTGGTGGCACCAGCATTGCCCGAACCTTGCGAACGCACATCTACACCATAAAAAATCTTTCCAACCCAAACAGCCGTTGGGATTGAACCAAGCAAATAGGCAGCCACAACCGGCAATACAATATCAAGTATGTTCATAAGGGCGTGTTTTTGTTAAAAATCAATACTTTGCATTTTGCGGATAAAATCTGTAACCCGTCTGCGCGTTGAAATAACATATTCGTAGCTTTCGTTGGTTTCTTTGTTTTCGAAGCTGCGCTGTGGCTGGTCGAGGGATAAAAATAAGCTATTAAATTCGTTTGATGACGACAGGGCCTGCATGATGCCATTGTTGTACGTAAAAAAGTACCATTGGCCATTGCCCACCTGAAAGTACATGGAAAAGCCATGCCGGTTTCTTACTTTTTCAATCTCTACAAAACCAGTTACATACTTATTGATCTGGTTTTTGTGCAGGTTGCTAATTCCAATGGGCTTGTTTGTAATGAATGAGCGGGTTTCGGGGTTCCAGCGCATGCGCAGGTCAACCATGGTCATGGTGCGTTCAAAAGGAGTTGGCACAGCACGGGGAGCGCCATATAAGGCGGCATCAGTGCGCAGTCGATCGGTTTCCGAAACTGTCAACAGGTTAGATATGGCCGAAAAATAATTGCTTCGGTTCAGGTTCAAACCGGCTGCTTGGCTAACGACAAGGCTGTCGCCAAAAATATCCATTAACTCCCCGTTGAATGGAAATTCAAGAGATACGGTTACGTCCAGATAGGTAGAATCAGGAATCAACCGGTGTTCGAAACTGCCTGCCATCAGCATATCGACAAAGGGCATGGTCATGCCGAGGTCGAAAATGCCACTTCCGCTACCAATGCATCGTGCAGTACTCAGTTTTTGAACCACTTGCTTGCGGCCATCGATCTCCTGCACCACTTCGAATGATTTATTATCCGGGTTGAACCAAATATAACCTTCTGAGCTAAAGATCTCATGGTCGGTAGCACTACGCTTAAATTGCTGCAAAACAGAATAAACAGCATCGGTATCACGGTTTTGGTACAAGCCTGAATACAAGCGCATACCGGACAAATCGACGCTTTCCTTTTGCAAGGGCATTTTGATATAGGTCGGATCAATCAGTGCCTTAAAGGCGGTCCAGGGCAGGTCGTTAGCCAGGCAATCGCTTATGAGCCTGTAGCCGCCGCTAAACTCAAGTTCCTTGCGCTCGGAACGAAGCTCGACAGTACCCATAAAACTAAAATGCGGGTTGAGTAAAAAGTTGGCTGACTCCACAATTTCACCAGTGGCCATGGTGCGCATGTTTTCCACCTTTATGGAATTTAAGGCGATGGTTTGCTTGTTTTTTTCACTATCAACGAAGTCGTAATAACCATAACCATTAAAATTATTCTTACTTAGTATTTGGATATTGGAAGCATTAATCTGATGATACCGCGTAATCGTGTCAGCAATAACGACTGCATTTTGGAGTGGTTCAATTCTCGCATTTTCAAAAATGGTTATCAGTCCATCTGTAGGAAAAACGGCTGCATCGGCCAGCCGGAGAATTTTCACATCCTTGGCCATGATGGCATAATTGCGCATATCATACTCAGCTGTCAGGCTAAAAAACGATAAAGCTTCCTGGTCGGGATGGGTAGAAACAAACTCAGAGCCACTCAGGTCAATATCCATTAATTGGTGATAGTTGAGCGTATCCAGCCCGTAATTGTCACGAATTCTGTTGTTGTTCAATTTTACGAGATCTCCATCCATTTCCCACAGGGCCTCTTCGAGCGTACAAATGTATTGGTTAAAGGGAAAAGAGAGCTTACTCTGGTTATCGATATGATTGAAGATGCCCTGGCGTGCTGTAAAATCAAGCGATGCAAGGTACCTTGAGGCCAGAAAGGCTTCTTGTTTGCTCTCTGCGGTCAATAGTCGAAAATCGGCTGTATCTGCCAAAAGTGACATATTATCGAAATCGAACCAGTCCGACTTTAGCTCGCCATCACCAAAAAACAATACACCTTTTGCATCCATTCCCTTTGTGGATACATCTGCCTTGCCTGTGAATACGGCCTCTTCAAAAACCTGCAATGGCTTATCCAGGGTGGTAATGTACATATTGTTGGTGTCGGAAAGCCACAGCATATCGAGGCCCTCACCTTTTGCATCGGGGAATTCAACCGACGCAATTTGCCCTGCCATGGTATAATCCCGCAGCAAGGCAGCAACCGAATCGGGGTAAAACGTATATTTATCTGAATGGGAGTTGGTTGTAAGGTATTCTAAACGCCCTTCTCCATAAAAACCCTGATCCGACAGGTGGATTTTATCGTAATAGGTTGCTTTTTCTTCAAAGATGCTGTAACCATCAGCTGGTACCTTATGATCAAATCCCAGCGAATAATCCTCCATGACCAGCAAAGGCTCCCTGAAACCGGGAAAAATGCCTGCCGAAGTCAGGTATCCCTCAAACTGCCACAAATGTGTGTTTGTATCATCCAAACTATCAATCACAAAAGGATCGACAACAAAATAAAAATTTTCGCGCTCCAGTGTTCCTGACTGTATGCGTGGATTGTCAAAGTAAACATACGACTCATCTAGGCTTTGGAAAACTGGAAACAAAGGCATCTTTTTCAGTCCTGATTTATTGGCCGGCTCATCAATAAGTAAGGTTCCGTTCAGGTCAGCAAGGTAATTGCTGACCTTGATAAAGCGCTTTCGTGGTGCGTCGGGAGGCATGTTGCGATCGGGCACAAAAAACACCATGGAATCGACATGTGTCATGCGCAATTGGAAAGAATCGTAAATAAAATTGCTTTCGTGCGAATAAAACCTGAATAAGCCTGCGGCCACAAGCCCGGAGAAATTGAAATTACGGTTTTCATTAAGTTTCAGGCTGCCATCTTCAGGAAAAACCTTCACCCTGCGTATCTCACTCAGTTCAACTTCCTCAACACCATTTATTTGCAATTCAAATGTTTCAAGATTCAGCAAGGCATTGGGCAAGCGTCCTTTTGTGTTTGATTCAATGTCGATCTGGTCAAAATCTTCTTTGCCTGCCCTGGCATTCAATGCGTGGTAAAAGCGATCGGTTAAAGTTACAGTGCGGTTGATGCCATTGTAAACAACATACCCTTGGGAGGCCAGGCGAAGCATTTGTGCTATTACCTGTTCTTCCGGTTTTTGCATAAAGTAAGCCAAATCCGGAACCCGGATATGGTCAACATAATGAAAGTGTTTGATATAGTCCTGCAACACAAACATGGGGTGGAGCTCATCAATACCTTGCAATTGGCTAAATGCAGGCTCGAAAAAATAATTGATGGATTCAAATTTGGCATAGCTTTCATTGCCGGGCCCTTCAAGCCTCCAGAAACTGGCTTCCGGGCTGTCTATTTGCCAATACATGGCTTCCACATAAAGGTTCATTTTATGGTAAAAAGCGAAAAATGGTGCATCCGCAATGCCCCGTTCGGACCGGGAAAGCACCAAATTTCTGCTGTCGTTGGTATATTGCAGGCGCAATCCGGGATGGTGGAGCGAGTCATTTTCAAAATAAAATGATGCTGCAGCCCTTTCGGCCACCAACCTATCCCTCGTTATAATTACGGCCCTTGACCGGATTTTGGCTGCCAGTTCTCCAGCATACATAAATTCGAGTATGGCCAATTCGTTTGCATCGCCCGAGCCTATAAAGTTAGCCCCTTCCATGCTGATGCCGCCTTCGAAGTTGATTCCTTTAAATATTTCATTGAGCCGGTGCTTCTTAAAATAAGAACGAAACCTGGGATAAGAAGTGCGACTGCTCGGCGGGCTCGAAAAAACCTTTTCATGCAAACTTCCCAAGAGCGGAATGCTAAAATAGTCTGTGTTTCTAAAAATCACTGAATCAGCGGTGTATTCTGAATCATCTAAACTTATGGTATAATTCTGAAAACTGACATTTACAGCTGCTTCATCCATATTAAAACGCCACCAGAAAAGCTGCCCGCCTTGCCCCTGCCAGCTGTTCAACTCGGGGACAAAAAGGCCTGCTGTTTGGTGTATCGTGCTGCTGTCCCTTGCGGAAGCGCACACCAGCTTGAGTTTTTCGAAACGGACTTTTAACATACTGTCGGACTCAAAGTTAAATTGCGCTTGCCGGGCAAACCAGGTCATGCCGCCACGTTTGCTCAACTCTTCCTTTTCAAGTAGATTAACTGCCACAGCCATAGCATCCGAGAATTTTTTGTTTTCGCCTGCCTCAAGCAAGGCAATGGCATGGCTGTTCCAGGCTGAGATACTTGCCGGCAATTGGCGCGAAATGGCAAATTGGTTTACCAGGTACATAAAATCATACAGATGTGGAAAGGGCCGCAACTTTTGTTCAAAAATCAATGTGGCAATCCTTTTGATGCCTTCTTTTTCAGCTTTATTGAAACGACCCTGGTTCCAAACGGGCATCAACTCCCTCATGAGATTTTGCGCCTCTTTGAGTTGATTTCTGTTGTTGGTTTGTTGAAGTTTTTCGTTTATCTCATTGATAAACAGTTCAGGATTCTGGGAAAATATATTTTCGTCCTGTGCTTGGATTGCCCCTTTGGCTGTGAACATAAACAAAACCACCAACAAGGGGAACCAAGTCAGTAGTTGTTGAATATATTTTGTTCCATTCAGAGGCATCAGTAAAAATGTTAATAAGCATTTCCTAAGCTGAAAACGGCAGCAGTCCAGTCATTTTTCGTTTTACTCAACATAAAATCAAGGCCTGTTTCTGTGGCTTTTTGCTTGATCAGGTTCAGGTCAGCCATGTAAAACCCGCTAAGCATGAGCAAACAACCGTTACGCATGGCTTTAACATAAACCGGTATATCAGCCAGCAGCACATTGCGGTTGATGTTGGCGATAATCAAGTCGAATTTTTTGTTACCGATTAATGAAACATCACCAAAGCCAATTTCAATATCAGCCGTATCGTTCAATACCACATTGTCGCGCGCATTGTTAAAGGCCCATTCATCATTATCGATGGCCAAAACAGGAGAAGCACCCATTCGGCGTGCCAGTATGGCCAGCACCGCTGTGCCACATCCCATATCGAGTAGAGCCTTATTGGCCAATTCCTGTTCAAGCAAAAGACCAATCATCAGGGCTGTGGTTTCGTGATGGGCTGTACCAAACGACATGCGTGGCATAATCACAATATCATGTTCAATATTTGCCACAGGCTGGTGAAAAGGGGCACGAATCAAACAGCGATCGTCAATAAGCACCGGTTCATAAGCTGATTCCCACAGGGCGTTCCAATTCTTTTCGGGCATGGCTTCATGTCCGAGGTAGTTGATCCCGTGCAGTTTATTAAACAAAATAAGCTTGGCAAACAGGCTGTCATCCACTGATTCGGCCTCTATATAGGCCAGCAGCTTATCATCTTCTTCCATAAAGCTGTTGCACCCTGCATCAGCAAGCAAGGCGATAAGCAACTCATTGGTTGCCGTATCGCCTGCATGTAAAAAACGGAGCTCGAAATGCTGCATTTAAGCTGTTTGGGCTTGCTTACAGATGGAAATAAACTCTTCGGCTATCAGCGAAGCACCACCAATCAAACCGCCATCAATGCCGGGCTGGGCAAACAACTCAGCAGCATTTTTGGCATTGCAGCTTCCACCATACAGAATGGTCGTTTTTTCAGCCATTTCAGGTCCATAGCGCTCATCTATAAGGGTGCGGATATAGGCGTGCATTTCAGCTGCTTGCTCAGGACTGGCTGTAACACCTGTTCCGATGGCCCATACGGGTTCGTAGGCAATAACCACTTTGCTGAATTCAGCTGTATCCAGGTGGAATAAACCATGGCGCACCTGCCACCTTACTGTTTTAAAATGTTCGCCTGCTTCGCGCTCAGGAAGCAGTTCGCCCACACAAAATATAGGTGTGATGTTGTGGGCAAGTGCCTGATTTACCTTGGCAGTAAGCATCTGGTCGTCTTCATTAAAATATTTACGACGCTCGCTGTGACCGATGATACAATGGGTTACGTCCATGGAGGCGAGCATGGATGCTGAAACTTCGCCTGTGTAAGCACCTGCATCAAATGCACTGAGGTTTTGA
>CAYTUA010000408.1:0-2517 GCA_964440855.1 uncultured Lentimicrobiaceae bacterium | reverse complement strand
TATGTCAAATCACTAAAATAACGACTAAAAACCGCACTATCCGGGCTTTGTTTTTGCAAGCTTTCAGTATTTCAGGTAATTAAGGGTTTAATTGCATTTTACTTTTATTCGGCTCCTTTAATCAACACTTCGATGGCACCAACGCCAAATTTTTGCATACTGGCCATACGTTGCCCGATTTCCTCGAAATCGTTCAATGCCTCCACGATCGCATTTTTTAGCACCCCATTCCCCACGCCGTGGATATAGGTAACTTTTACATAGTCGTTGCGCATGGCACTGTCGAGGGTTTTTTTGAAATAATCCATTTGAATATTAAACATATCACGACTTGATAAGCCGGCAATATTGTCAATCAGTTCGCCTATATGCAAGTCAATTACAGCTTCCCCCTGTGCTGACCGGTGCTTATCGATGAGTGCTTTTTCTTTGACAATCTGCTTGAGTGGTTCTGTTTTTATTGTATCATGTTTCAGTGCTGCCTGCAAATCACCACTCATTTTTAATACATTAAGTGTATTCAATGTGAGCATTATGACCTTGTCGCCCAATACACCCGACATGGCATAGCTGCCTTCTTTGTAAAACCTGCTGGGCTTGATGTCGAAAGGCGCATAAAGAGGTTGATACACATGAGCCGATTCCTCCAAAATCAAAATACCCTGCACAACGCCTTTGGTCCAATGGTTGATGTCATCGCGCGAAATGGTTTCAATAACAACCTTTGAACTGGCCTCCACCTGCCCGTAGTCAGCATTGAAAAAACGGCCCTCATCACTCAGTGTGAGGCTGTACAAAAGTGAGGCAGGTGTGTTGTTTACCAATACCACATCCAGGAGGCCGGTGAGTATCCATTGTTGCTCATGGGGCACAAAAGCGAGATAAATACCTTCGGCTTCCGGGTTTTTGGCAAATCGCCTCAGGCCTGTTTTGCGGGCCTTGTCCTCAGCTGCCGCCTGGGCCTCAGCTTCGCGTTTAATGGCTTCAACATCAACGCCTGGTCTGGTTTTCGTTTGTTGTTTGTTCACAATAACGATGTCGTTCACCAGCACCGGTATTTCAAATCCATCTTCGATGGCCACCAACACCATGCGACTGTCAATCATGCGGATTACCGTCCCTCCTCCCTTTTCGTTCAGGAACTTAACTTCATCACCTGGATTGTATTTTGTCATCTGTTCGGGTTTTTAAATTAAAAGACTGCAAAAGTAGGCAAAATCAAAGGCTTATTGCCATGAATAGAATCGATGAAAAACAAAACACCAAATCAAGGGGTAAAATCAAAAATTTGGTGTTATTTTTGTAGCTATTCAAACAAACCAAAAAAAATTAAAACAAAATGCAAAACAAAACATGGGCACTAGCATGGCTGCTGCTTTTGGCGGTAACAGCCTGCAACAACAAAGAAACCCCCAACTACGATCAGCCTGGTGGTCAGCTGCAAATTGAAATTGCGCATACAATTGATAACCTGCCTATTGAAACCAATCAGCTGGTGTATACCAATGAAGCAGGAAATGATTATCTGATTACAGAAGTGCAATGGTTTATTTCCAATTTGCGTTTGATAAAGCCCAATGGGGAGCATCTTCCTCTGCTTGATGAACAGGATGTGTTGTATATCGACAGCGATCTGGCCGAAACCATGCAAATAGACCCCGAAAAAGCCATTCCTGTTGGTGATTACATTGGCCTGGCATTTACCTTTGGGTTTGATGAAGAGGCCAATGTTTCCAATCGTTTTGTAAATCCCCCTGAATCATTCATGTTTTGGCCAGATTATTTAGGCGGTGGTTATCATTATTTAAAATTAAACGGGAAGTGGCGCAACAATCAGGCACAACTGGCCAGTTTTAATTTTCATCTTGGCATAGGCCAAACATATGACAGCACGGCTACAAAAGCCCAAATGACCAATTTGACCGAATGCTGTGCACCCATGCATTGCGAAGGTTATAAACCACCGGACGACAATAAGATACTTCCGGTTACAGGTTTCATACACAACCATTTTGATGTGGTGCTCAACACACCTGTTCAGGTTGAGAAAGACAAGGCTGCTGCCTTCATCCTCAATATGAAAATAGAGAATTGGTTTAAATCACCGCATCAATATGACCACAACCAATGGGGCGGCAGCATTATGCAAAACCAGGCAGCCATGCAATTGGGATGCGAAAATGGATGGGATGTTTTTGAATTAAACCGGAAACAATAACTCGTTGGTAAAAATTCTAAACCATGGCTCTTTGGGTGTTCTATTTGTTATTATGAGATATTTCCTTTTTTTTATACTTATTACCTCTTTATTGGCCTGCAAGCGGGACAAAGATGATGTGGAACCCACGTATGAACCTACTCCTTATATAATTGAAATCCCCTTTGGGTTTCCTACTAAACTGAATATTCCTGCCAACAACCCAATGACAGAAGAAGGCGTTGCGCTGGGCCGGTATTTATTTTACGATGGCAGGCTGAGTGGCCGCGACCATCCCGACTCCCTGATGAGTTGTGCCA
>CAYTUA010000407.1:0-2728 GCA_964440855.1 uncultured Lentimicrobiaceae bacterium | reverse complement strand
AGACAGCCGCCTGAATATCAGGCTGATCAGCAATAACCATGCGGCCACCAAACCACAAACCAATCACAATCACCGTGGCTGCCAAAAACTCGCTGAGCGGCGAGCTCAGGTCGCGGCGACGGTAAATACTGATCAGCAGCCGTGCATAAAGGCTGTTTTGCTGCCTGAACTTCTCATCGGAATAATCGATTGCATTGAAGGCTTTGATAATGCACAACCCTGAGATAGATTCTTCAATGGTGGAGAGCATGCCCGCAAACCTTCCCTGCCCTATTTTGGAGGAACGGCGAAGGCTTTTGCCTATCTGACCAATCAACAGACCTGTGACGGGCAAAATAACGATCACAAACAAGGTAAGTTGCGAGCTCATACTCATCATAAAAATAAAATAGGCAACGATGGTAATCGGATCGCGCACAAGCATTTCCAGATAACTCATAATAGAGTATTCCACTTCCTGCACATCGGATGAGACCCGGGCGATGATATCACCTTTTTTATTTTTGTTGTAGAAGCTTAAAGGAAGGATAAGGATTTTCTTATAAATGTTGTTGCGGATATCCTGAACCGCCCCCACACGTACGTTCGACATAAAAAACATGGCGAAAAAACGCGACATGTTTCGCAGAAAAAATGCCAGCAGGATCACAATGCAAATCACAATCAAGGCATCCACCTGCCCGCGCTCAACGATTATTGTGCTTACATGATAATCAAGCATTTTACGCAATGTGTCGATGGAAAAGGCAAATTCAGGCTTCTCCAGCACCAGTTCGTCTGTGCCAAACAATAAATTCAAAAAGGGGATAAGAAGTACCAACGAAAAAAGCGAAAACACAATGGTCAGCAAATTGAAAAGTACATTCAACAGGGCATAAGACCAATAGGGGAAGATATAGCGCAATATGCGATAGAATTTTCTCATTTTAGCAGTTATTTCAACAAATTGAGGCCGGTATAATTATGGGGTGTGATGGCACGCAGTTCTTCCTTTACAGCATCACTTAAGGCAAGCTTATCAATAAAATCGGCAATGGCCAGGGCATCAATTTTTTTGTTGGTACGCGTCAGGTCGCGCAAGGCTTCGTAAGCTCCATTGTATTGTTCGCGGCGCAATATCGTTTGTATGGCCTCAGCCACAACAGCCATATTTTGCTCCAGGTCATCATGAATTTTGTCGGCATTGAGCATCAATTTAGCCAGGCCTTTTTGCATAGATTTTATGGCAATCAGTGTGTGTGCCAATGGCACGCCTATATTTCTTGTAACGGTGGAGTCGGTCAGGTCGCGCTGCAAACGGCTGATGGGCAATTTGGCACTCAGGTGTTCGAAAATAGCGTTTGCCATGCCCAGGTTGCCTTCTGCATTTTCAAAATCGATGGGGTTCACCTTATGCGGCATGGCCGATGATCCAACCTCACCGGCTTTGATGGTTTGTTTGAAATAATCCATTGAGACATATTGCCACAAATCGCGGCAAAAGTCAATCAGTATGGTATTGATGCGTTTCAGGTTGTCGAAATAGGCTGCCAGGTAATCGTAATGCTCTATTTGGGTGGTGGTTTTTTGGCGGTGCAGCATCAGCTTTTCCTGCATAAAACTTTGGGCAAAGGCCTCCCAGTCAATGTGTGGAAAGGCAATCAGGTGGGCGTTCATATTACCGGTGGCACCGCCAAACTTACCCGAAAAAGGCAGCTGCTTTAACAATAGCAACTGGTTTTCAATACGCTCAACAAAAACAAACAATTCCTTACCCAGCTTTGTGGGGCTTGCCGGCTGTCCGTGTGTGCGGGCCAGCATGGAAATGTCTTTCCATTCGAAGGCAAGGCTACGGAGCTGATCCATCAGATCATGCAAAGCGGGCAAAAGCACCAGTTGATTGGCTTCGCGCATGGACAAGGGTATAGCCGTATTGTTGATGTCCTGCGAAGTAAGCCCAAAATGCACAAACTCCTTATATGAAGCAAGATCCATCTCATCAAAACGGCGCTTGAGGTAGTACTCCACCGCTTTTACATCGTGATTGGTTTCAGATTCAATGGCTTTGATTTCAAGTGCGTCTTCAGTTTCAAACTCCTCGTATAAAGCGCGTAATTCATCAAAATGCTTGTGGTCAACATTTTTGAGCTGAGGAAGGGGTAATTCGCAAAGTGCAAGAAAGTACTCCACCTCAACGAGCAAACGGTAACGGATCAAGGCATATTCCGAAAAAAACTCATCAAGTTCTGAAGTTTTGCTGCGATAGCGTCCGTCAATAGGCGAAACGGCTGATAATTGGGATAATTCCATGGGCGTTCAATTGGGCTCCAAAATTAAGAAAATATGGCACAGCGGATGCCTAAAGTTTAACAAGGGCCTCTTGGATGCCAAACCCGCAGCTCAGTATCGGCATGCTGTTTTATAGCTTGCTTATTTCTTGATTTTCCATGAGGTTATTTTTTACCATGAAGAATTAGCAGGATTGACACTTAAAAATCCTTGTCTTAATGGTTTAAAAAAACATGAAAATATTAAGTATGGCTCAAAAACTCCTGGCCTGGTCCTTGTCAACAATAACAAAGTCCATTTTCTTTTTGGTCAGGTCCACTTTTTTCACGCGTATGGTAACCGGGTCGCCCAGTCGGAAAATTTTTCCCGAGCTTTGGCCAATCACCCGGTAATTATCTTCGTCCAGGTAAAAATAGTCTCCCGGAATTTCGTTATAGCGCACCATTCCCTCGCATTTACT
>CAYTUA010000406.1:0-3142 GCA_964440855.1 uncultured Lentimicrobiaceae bacterium | reverse complement strand
TATATGTGCAACGAGACCCTGCCTCCGAAAAATTGCAATATGGCGACCTGATTGTGTTTAGCAAGCCCCCCGAAGTAGTAACAGCACCTCAAAACCCTAACCAGTTTGATTATCGCAAACATCTGGCCACCAAAGGCATTTACCACCAGGTTTTTCTTCGCGAAAACGATTGGAAAATCCATGGCAAAGGCTATGCAAACCCTGTGTATGTGCTAGCCTACAAACTCCGAAACCATTTGTTGGCCAGCCTCCTAAAAAATGGCATTGCAGGTGATGAATATGCTGTAGCCTCTGCCATATTGCTTGGCTACGACGACCATTTGCCACGTCATCTGCGTAAAGGCTATGCCGCTGCAGGAGCCATGCATGTACTTTGCGTTTCGGGGCTGCATGTGGGGATCATTTTTATTTTACTCAATTTTTTGCTTGGCTTTTTGAATAAAGGACGGAAAGCACGAACCATCAAAACTTTACTCCTTCTGCTTTCCATTTGGTTCTACGCCTTGCTTACCGGCCTATCCCCTTCAGTAAACCGCGCTTCGGTAATGATAAGCTTTGTATTGCTGGCCCAATTGCTCAACCGCAAGGGCAATATCATCAACTCCCTTTCAGCCTCGGCCCTGATGTTGTTGGTAGCCAACCCCTACACCTTGTTGCATATTGGTTTTCAGCTTTCCTATACGGCCGTTTTGGGCATCGTCCTTTTTCAGAAACCAATCCACAACACGCTCTATATCAAGAATAAATACCTGGATAAAGCCTGGGAAGTTACTGCCCTATCGTTTGCAGCCCAATTGGGGACTACACCCCTGGCGGTGTATTACTTCAATCAGTTTCCGGTTTATTTCTGGCTCAGCAACCTCTTTCTGGTGCCCCTCTCATTTGCTGTAATTGTGGCAGGCATGAGCTTGCTGATGATATCGTTTGTACCTTTCCTTTCTCAATTGCTGGGCCTCGCTACCTCCGGCCTGCTGTTTGTGCTCAACGCCATCATTCATTGGATCGAGAGCCTGCCCTTGTCCACTTTGCAGGGACTTTTCCTCAGTCCGGCAGAAGCGTTGCTGATGTATATCTTTATTGGCCTTGTGCTGTTGCACATAAACAATACACTGCGCAAGACTGCAATTCCCGGCCTGTTTGTATTGCTGCTACTGGTAAGCTCCTTCAGCTGGCGCACCATTGAAAACAATGGGGCACACAAATTCATCGTTTACAGCATACCCAATAAGGCCATTTACGACTTTATCCATGGCAGGGAGCATATTTTGATGGCTGATAGCAGCGATATGCAAAACGAATTTATTACGGGCTTCAACCTGGAAGGCAACTGGACGCGGCACGGCCTGTCGCGAAGCCCTGCCTATTTTGGGGTTGACGACAAGCTACAACAGCATCCATTTGTATATAAAAACGGCATGCTATTGGCATTTGGCCCATACAAACTGGCACTTTGGCGGGGCAGGCATGCCTGTCAATCCTTAACGGAGGGGACTTACGATGTTGATGTGGTTATTGTTGGGGGCAACACAAGGGAAAACCTCGAAAGCCTGCTACAATGCTACCAGTTCAAGCAATTGGTCATCGACTCGAGCATGCCACCCTGGCACCACAAAGCGTGGACCATTGCACTCGACAACCAGCATATACCTTATTATGATGTAAGACAAAAGGGGGCTTTTGTGTGGGATTTGAAAAAGTCGGAAAACTAATTTGTTTGTATGAACTTATGGATAAACTGTCCCTTTCATAAAGCAACCCCCACAAAAGAAACCGGCCTCCACAATGCAGAAGCCGGTTTTTTATAGTTTAGCGTTAGCTGCCTTTTGGCAATACTAACGTGCGTACTTAAAGCCCTTGCCGAGATAGCGGGCGGTGCTTCCCAGCATTTCTTCAATGCGGATCAACTGGTTGTACTTGGCAATTCTGTCGGTACGGCTGGCCGAACCTGTTTTGATAAGGCCTGTATTCAGGGCCACAGCCAGGTCGGCAATGGTGGTGTCTTCGGTTTCGCCCGAACGGTGGCTCATCACAGCTGTGTAAGCATGACGGTAAGCCATATTCACAGCATCAATGGTTTCGGTGAGCGAACCGATCTGGTTTACTTTTACCAAAATCGAGTTGCCTACCCCTTTTTCGATGCCCATGCCAAGCCTTTTCACATTGGTCACAAACAAATCATCACCTACAAGTTGTACCTTATCGCCCATGCGGTCGGTCATCAGCTTCCAGCCATCCCAATCATCTTCGGCCATGCCATCTTCGATGGAAACAATGGGGTATTTCTTTACCCATTCGGCCCAGTAATCCACCATTTGTGCAGGTGTTAGCTTGTCACCGGTGGATTTGTGCAGGTGATACACGTTTTCATCGGCCAGATAATATTCTGATGATGCCGGGTCAAGTGAAAGGGAAATATCCTCACCGGGTTTGTATCCGGCATTTTCAATGGCCTGTAAAATAACGGTTATGGCCTCTTCGTTGGATTTCAGGTTGGGTGCAAAACCGCCTTCATCGCCCACATTGGTGGAATAACCATTTTTCTTGAGTACGGCTTTCAGGTGGTGAAATACTTCGGCACCCATGCGGATGGCTTCGGTAAAGGATGAAGCACCAACGGGCATAATCATAAACTCCTGAAAGTCGATGCTGTTGTCGGCATGCGAACCGCCATTGATGATATTCATCATGGGGATGGGCAGGGTGTTGGCACCAACGCCGCCTATATAGCGGAAAAGGGGCTGATTGGTCTCCTGTGCAGCAGCATGCGCTACGGCAAGGGAAACACCCAAAATGGCATTGGCTCCGAGGTTGGCCTTATTTGGCGTGCCGTCGAGCTCAAGCATTCTCATATCAATCTCACCCTGATCGGTGATATAATAGCCATGCAATTCGTCTGCAATAATGGTATTTACATTTTGTACTGCCTTCAAAACGCCTTTACCCAGATAGGCATCCTTATCGCCATCGCGCAACTCAACCGCTTCGTGAACACCGGTGGAGGCTCCCGAAGGTACGGCAGCGCGGCCAATGATGCCGTTTTCGGTTAATACATCTACTTCAATGGTTGGATTTCCACGCGAATCAAGGATTTGGCGTGCCTGAATGTTTACAATGTGACTCATAATTCTTTCGATTTAAATTT
>CAYTUA010000405.1:0-5771 GCA_964440855.1 uncultured Lentimicrobiaceae bacterium | reverse complement strand
GCGAGCAAATGGCCATTGAGCAATTGATGAACTATCCCAATCCGTTCAACTTTGAAACCTATTTTGTTTTTGAGCACAACCAGGCTGGGCGTACACTTGATGTTGAAATACAAATTTTCAATATGAATGGTATGTTGATGCACACCATCGCTAAAACGATCATGCCGGGTAGCTACCGCAGTACGCCCATTCGCTGGGATGCCACAACTGATTCGGGGTATAAAATTGCCAGTGGCCTCTATGTTTATCGATTGTTGGTTACCAACGAACGTGGTGAGAAAAATGAGCTGCGCTCTAAATTTATATTTCACCAATAGCCTCACCAAGGATGACTTTTTTTGTAAGGAATGAAGGATTCTTGCAACAAATACTTGTGTTAATCGTTTTATGAATTGCTGAATCAGCTGTCAATAGATAAATTGATGACAATAGGATGGTCCTAAAGCAATTTTATAAATGAGTATCTTTGTAAGCCCGATGCATACAGCTTATTGAAATGACAAAAAATTTTACACTATTAATTTTTCTTGTATCCGCATTCATTTATTCGAGCGGCCATGCCCAGGAAACGAAAAACTTTAATATTCCCTGGCATCAAGCAGAATATGTAAGCATCAAGCCGGGGAGCCGCAACACAGTGCTTACCTCCGGGCAAGCTATCACCCAGTCCAATACAGGCTTGCTGCCCTGGTTTGTAGCCTCCATCCAAAGTGATGTAACATCCTCTTTTGATCATGCCAGATTGGTTAACATGGTATTTGATACAGTGCCTCCGACAATAGCTGACATCCTCGTTGATGCCGATTTGATTGGGGATGAGTTCCTTGTTCAATTCAGGCAGCCGGACAGGTCCTACAATTTGGCTGAAGGCGCTCGTGTTATGCCTTTAAGATTCAGAAATGGTATTTTGGAGCGTTTGCTAAGTTTTGATTTGCTTTATCAAATTGAAGAAAACACCCAATTGCGTTTTGATGAACCCATGCCCGACTATGCGGAGCAATCTGTTTTAAGCACCGGCGACTGGTACAAAATCGGGGTGCAGCAAAGCGGAGTTTATAAAATCGACTATGGTCAATTGCAAGATATGGGAATTGATCCTGCTTCGGTAGATCCACAAAAAATAGGATTGTTTGGCAATGGCAATGGCATGCTGCCCGAAAGCAACAGCGTAAGCAGGATTGACGATCTGGCCGAAAACGCCATTTATGTGCATGGCGAATCAGATGGCGTTTTCGATGAAGGAGACTACCTATTGTTTTATGGCCAAAGCCCTGTGAAAGTTGCCTTTAACCCATTGACAAACCGCCTTGACCACAAAGTAAATTTCTACACAGATACGACCTTTTATTTCCTGACGGTTGATCTTGAAAATCAAGGAAAGCGCATTGAGGAAATGCCCCAGGCAAGTGGCCCTGTTGATCATGAGGTGAGCCGTCATCTGGCTTATCAATACCACGAAAATGATTGGCACAATTTGCTGGCTTCCGGTCGCGAGTGGTATGGCGAAGAATTTTCTACCCTTTCACCATCCTTTGATGTGGGTTTTGATTTTCCCGGATTGCTGACTGATATGCCGGTGCATATACAAACCCATTTTGTAGGCCGCTCAGTTACTGAAGACATGTACTTTGACCTTGAGGTGAATGCAGAACAAGTGATCGATATGACCCAACTCAGGCGCGTGACTTCAAACGAATCGCTGCATGCCCGCGAGAGCATCCGCATGGCCCAGTTTAATGCATCCGAACCCCAGCTGAATGTGCGTGCTAATTTTTATGCCAATGACAATGGCTCTCGGGCTTGGCTCAATTATATCCGCATCAATGCCTGGTGCCAATTGCATTTTTCCGGAGGTCAGTTTGCCTTTAGCAATCCGGAACTGATAGCTACCGAAAGTATCAGTCGGTTTACCATCGGTGGAAATGGCCAGGGGGCCAGGCTGTGGGACATTACCAACCCGTTACAAATTTTAAACCAGCAATATAGCGCGAATGCAGAGGGTATTTCCTTTGTTGCCAACACAGCACAGTTGATGCGTAAATACATATTGTTTGATGATAGCCAATTTTTACAGATTTCCTCAGCAAGGAAGATACCCAACCAAAACCTGCATGCCATCCATGATGCAGAGTACCTGATTGTGACAGATCCGCGATTTACGGAAAGCGCCAACGAATTGGCAGAATTTCATACTGAACACCAGGGACTGGATGTAAGGGTGGTGAATGTAAAAGAGATTTATAATGAGTTTGGTGGTGGAGCCCCGGATATTACTGCTGTGCGCGATTTTGTGCGCATGGTTTACCTGAGAAGCAACCAAAATTTAAAATACCTGTTGCTTTTTGGTGATGCCTCCTACGATTATAAAGACAGGGTGCATAGCAATACCAATTGTGTGCCCACCTATCAGGCCCAGGAGTCATTGCGCGAAACAGCAAGCTGGGTTACAGATGATTATTTTGGGCTGATGGGCTATAATGAAGGTTATTTAATGGCAGGAACCCTTGATGTTGGCATTGGCCGTTTTCCGGTAAATACCACTGCCGAAGCAGAATTGCTGGTTAGCAAAGTGAAACATTATATGACCCCCTCTGAAGCCGTTGCAGCCGACTGGCGCAATGTGATTGCTTTTGTAGGCGACGATGAAGACAATAATCTGCACCTCGACCAGGCCGAAGCCCTTAGCCGAATTGTAGATACCGCACGCAATATATTAAACATCAATAAAATATACTTTGATGCTTATCCCAGGCAAGCTGTTGCTGGTGGTTTCCGGTATCCCGATGCCAACAAGGCCTTTGTTGACCGGATTAATGAGGGGGCTTTGTTAATAAATTATACGGGACATGGTGGTGTGAATGGTTTGGCCGACGAAAGGGTATTGACCATTCCTGATGTTACAGGATTGGATAATATGGACAATATGCCTTTCTTTATTACCGCAACATGCGAGTTCAGCCGCTACGACAATCCTGAGTTTGTTTCTGCAGGCGAACGTTTGGTGTTAAACCCCAATGGGGGTGGCATTGCTTTGATGACAACAACCCGACTTGCTTTTGCCCATTCAAATTTTTTCCTGAACCGAAAAATTTATGCTGCTTTATTCAATTCGGAAAAGGCTGAAATAAACCGATTGGGCGATGCGATACGCATCAGCAAGAGTCCTTCCAACGCAAGTGTTTACAATTTTGTGCTCTTGGGCGACCCGGCCCTCCGGCCCGCCTCGCCCGAACGCAGGGTTGAAACCACGAGCTTTAACAATGTGGATGTTTCAGTCAGGCATGACACCATCAAAGCAATGATGGTGGTAGATGTGCGTGGTAAGGTAACCCATACCAGTGGAATGATTGATCAGGATTTTAATGGATATGTTTATCCCAAGGTGTTTGATAAAAAATCCATTTACCGTACGCTGGGGAACAGCAGTAGCAGTCAGCCAACAAATTTCAGCTACCACGACAGGTTGATTTTTTCGGGTAAGGTAACTGTAAAGGATGGTTTGTTCTCTTTTAGTTTTCCTGTTCCGCGCGACATTGCCTATCAATATGGCGAAGGCCGTATATCTTATTATGCTGTTGATACAACGTCCTTTGCCGATGCGGCCGGGCAATTTAATGGCCTTACAATAGGTGGTTTCGCAGACGATGTAATCCTGGACCAAACAGGCCCTGATATTGATTTGTACCTGAACCGACCCGAATTTGAATCGGGCGACCTGATTCGCAATGAGGTGGTTGTTTATGCACGTATTGCTGATCCGCAAGGGGTAAACCATTTGGGGGTTGGTATTGGCCGCGACATGATGGGCTATTTGAATAACAATACAGCCTTGGCCTACAACCTGAACAATAAATTTGTGCCGGATGTGGACAATTATACAAGTGGTTCACTGGAATTGAAATTGCCCTGGCTCGAAAATGGGGAGCATTCATTCAAGCTGAAGGCCTGGGACCTGCACAATAATTCGTCTGAATACGAGGTGTTTTTTGTGATTGACGATCAGGCAGAGCTGGTTTTGAGCAAATTGCATAATAAGCCCAATCCTTTTAGCGATCGTACAACTTTTGTTTTTGAGCACAACAAAGTGGGGGGAACTGTTGATTTAAAACTTGATATTTTCCGGATGGATGGCCAATGGGTCACAAGCCTTGAATCAAAAAACCTGCTGATGATCAACCAATATGTATCGCTTGACTGGGACGGAAGGGACGCCAACGGCCAATTGCTTCCCTCAGGCTTGTATGTCTATCGTTTTCAGCTGACAGATGAAACAGGAAAACAAATTGTTGTCCATCAGAAACTGATGATTGCCCGATAGGCAGATTCGTTTTTTTTGGATACATTTTTTAAGTAACAATATAATTTACAATAATTCGTTAGTTTTGCAACGCTTTTTTCTAAACCTGATAATTACTACATGAAGTTAAAAATCATAAGCTTAGCAGTGCTTGTAATGTGGGGCCTGCAAACCAGGGGACAAGGTAATGACGATCCAAACTATGGACAGTTGGCCGGTCGCAGTGGTGGATTGAATGTTATTACAACAGCAGTTCCATTTTTGATGATTTCACCTGATGCCCGTGCTGGTTCCATGGGCGATGCCGGTGTTTCTACCTCAGCAGATGTGAACTCCATGCATTGGAATCCTGCCAAGTATGCATTCCTCGATAAGGATATCAGCTGGGGACTTGCTTACAGCCCCTGGCTGCGCAACCTGGTGCCCGATATGAACCTGGCCTACCTGAGTTTTGCCAGCCGCATCGACAATATGTCGGCTGTAGCTGCCACTTTGCGGTTTTTCACATTGGGCGATATTCAATTTACTGATATAAACGGCGGCGACCTGGGAACATACCGGCCCAACGAATTCGCTATTGATGCAGCTTATTCGCGCATGCTGACAGATCACCTGTCGGGTGCTGTAGCTGCCAGGTTTATATACTCAAACCTCACCCTTGGCCAATTGGAAGGCTCACGTGCTGGCATTTCGGTGGCGGCTGATGTTTCCGTCTATTGGCAAAAAGAAGTGGAATGGTTTCGCGATATTGGTGCCGATTTTGCCTGGGGTATAAATATTTCCAATATCGGAAACAAAATTGGCTATTCCGGAACAAGTATCCGCCGCGACTTTATCCCGACCAACCTGCGTTTTGGGCCTACTTTGAACCTCGAGATTGACGAATACAATTCCATTGCCTTTACTGTTGATATCAATAAATTGCTTGTGCCTACACCTCCCTTGTATGCACGCGATAGTTCAAGCAACCCCATTCCAATTCCAGGTACCGATAAGTTTGAAATTGCCAGTGGTATGGACAATGAAGTGTCTGTGGTTGCCGGTATGTTGCAATCCTTTTACGATGCGCCGGGTGGTTTTAGCGAAGAAATCAGCGAATTAAGCTATGCCTTTGGTGTTGAATACTGGTACAACGAAGTGTTTGCCATTCGCGGTGGCGGCTTTTTTGAAGACAAAACCAAAGGCAACCGTAAGTTTTTCACCCTTGGTGCCGGCTTGCGCTACAACGTGTTTGGCCTCGATTTTAGCTACCTGATTCCTGTTGACACACGCAACAATCCCCTGGGAAATACCATACGGTTTGCGTTGGTGTTCGACATGGATGCTTTCTCAAACAGATAGTGTGATTCACGAAAATAGTTGAAGGAAGCTGATGGTAATCCTGTCAGCTTTTTTTATTGCTGGCTATTTGATCCGCTCAATCAGCAAATTGCCGATGTCCTTTTCTGTGCCCGAGCTTGTCTTACTCAGATCC
>CAYTUA010000404.1:0-4763 GCA_964440855.1 uncultured Lentimicrobiaceae bacterium | reverse complement strand
TGGGCTTTTCGATTCTATCCCTCACGCAGTTCCAACTCAGGAATGAAAAACTCTACCCAACCATTAGCTTCATTCAAGCCTTTAATGAAAGCATGTTTTTCCTTTAAGGTGTCAAACTCATATTCCTTTATAAAAAGGCTCTTTTCCTCTTCGGTTAAGGGTTCATTATTGTATGATTTTATGACTTGTTCCTTGCCAAATACTACTCTAACAGTATGTTTCATTTTCTGAAAATATTTTGTTGGTGATAATCTAGAAATTCTTTTGATGGTAAAAATTTGTCAGGAAGATTTATCTTGTGGTTTTCAAATTTCACAAAAAAGTCTTTAACTGCTTTTTCATTTGCAAAAGCTTCAAACTCTTTCGAAATCTTAACAGTAAAGTCAGGTGTAATTGTAATAAAGCCTCTATCGAATGCTTTATCATGAATAGAATTTAGACAAAGTCCATTTCTTGGATTTAGTCTATTTTTAGTACTTTTTGACCAAGGGACTATGTGACTTGCTATTAAAAAATCTGGAATTGACAAACTTGTTATACAGCATTTGAAATAATATGATGAAAGAACAGTTGAGCGGAAAAAACTTTGATTAACCCTTTGTTTTACAATTGTTTCACGTTCTACACTCTCTCTTACATCTTCTATTTCAATTTCAGAAATTTCTTCAATAGGTTTATGAGCAAATTTTGAAATTAATAGTTCACTTTCATAAGCAAGCCTTTCCCAATTCCCATTAAACTCTTTCCATACTTCTTCCTCCATTTTGCTTCCGTGAGCTAAGCCTACAATACCTTGCTTTTTCAACTCAGGGTCAAGTCTTCCAAAATTTCCAACTTTCATATTTAAGGCAGAAGGACTCCGACCAATAATATTAGCATATTTTATTATTGTTGGATTTGTTTTACTGCTAGCCTTGAATGGTATTTTACAATAAACATTAAATGCTACAATCGTTTCCTCCCTTGTCCAATTATTTCTTGACATTCTATGCTGCAATTTGCGTTAGGGTTTTAGTGGCAATCCTTTTTGTTCGTTCCTCACAAAAAGATTGGAACCGAAAGCCCACCCCGATAGTGGAACGCCCAAAATATCAAAATCATCAGGAATGAATTTTTTAGTTTCTTCCTTTGTTATATCGCCAAATGGCACCTCTCCAAAATTTGTTTGATAAGTTTTTTTTGCTTGTTCATCCCATTCACTTGTGAAACAGCACTTACCTCCAAGACTTTGCATGGCGATTCTAAAACCACCAATCCCGGCAAAAAGATCAATAAATTTAAATTTAGGATTAATAGGTTCCGGGAATGGAACATCTTGTTTTAAATCAAACAGCATGTACTGTAATGCTTCTTCGGTCGCTAATGAAGTAATTTTCTTATCAGGGAATTTTAATTCCAATGCACGCTTTACGTGCTGAATAGCTTCTGTTTTGTAATAATGCGCACCCCCGTTTTGGTGATTATGCAAGTAGTGTGTAAATGCAGCTTTGCCATGTTCTGAAGCCTCTACTACCCTTATTTTAAAGGTTTTTCCACAAACTTCTTCAAATGATATTTTCTCTTTTAGCTTCATTTATTTTACTTTCAATTATATCAATGCAATTGTCTAAATCCGTTTTGATTTTGAGACCCCAAAAGCGAAGAACTTTCCAATTGTTTTTTCTAAGATATTCATTAACCTCTTTGTCTCTTTCGATATTACGCTCAATTTTCTTAAACCAGAATTCTTGATTACTTTTATGATCATGTTTTCTTTTCTCCCAATCATTTCCATGCCAAAATTCGCTGTCAACAAAAATTGCAATTTTATGCTTTTTGAAAGTAATGTCTGGATTTCCATAAACAGTCTTATCATTCTTTCTGTAGCGATGTCCTTTTCTCCAAAGTGTTTTAGCAAGTAAAATTTCAATCTTTGAATTTTTACTTTTTACTGATTGCATGTTTCTTTTTCTCTGCTCTTTAGTAAGTGTATCCATTTAGTAACAGATTTTTTATGGCAATGGCTCTATTAAAGAAAGCAAGGTTCGGCTAAAATAGAAAAAATATTCATTCAATCACAACAGGTTTTAGTTTGCAGGTAGATTATTATAATAAGCTAAAAATCTTGCTTGTCTAAAACTCCATCATACCATCATCCATCTGATTGCCGTTTTGCTGCATTCGCCTGTCGCGTTGCTGACGGTTGTTTTGGTTGATGCGGTAGTTGAAGTTAATCGATATGGTGGTGGGGCTCCAACTGAATTCGGAGTTGGAGTAGTAATTAAATCCAAAAGTTTCGAAAGCCCATTTGCGTGTGGCAAACACATCGCGCACATTCAGTGTGAGCGTGCCATTGCCTTTGAGTACCTCTTTGCTCAGGCCGGCATCAACCGACCAGGATGCTTTGCGCTGACCCTGAGGCATTTCGTGGGGCCCACGATAATTGCCAGACAACTGAAGCTCAAATCCTTTCTTGATGGTAAAGCGGTTGTTTATCCGTCCCATCCAGCTGTAGCTGTCGGTTTTAAAATCCTGCTCGGCAGTGCTTCCCTCGGTAATTGAGCGATAAAAATTGGCACTTCCGTTCACAGTCCACCATTTGTAAAGGGTGCCTGATCCGATCAGTTCCAGTCCGAAAGCCTGGTTGGTGGCAAAATTTTCAGGCCTGACCGTGATAACCCCTGTTGAATCAATCCGCTCGATGCGTTGGAAAACATCTTTGCTGTCGCGGAAATAAATGCTTCCATTAAAGCTGGCGTTTTTCCAGAATTTTAAATATCCCAACTCATACGAATCAGTGTAAACGGGTTGCAGATTTGGGTTTCCTGACCAGATGTTGCGGTTGTCAGAAAAACTCCTGAAGGGGTTCAGTTGCCAAAAGCCGGGTCTGCGGATACGGCGGCTGTAGCTGATTTGCAAATTCTGTGTTTCAGTCATTTTATAGGTAAAGTGTGCCGAAGGGAAAAAGTCGAGATAGGTGTTTCGGTTGTCCTCATCGGTATTGATCAGTCTGGTTTGGATATCGGAATATTCCGAGCGCACGCCCAATTGATAGGAATACCTGCCGGCATCGTTCCCAAAAAGCGCATAGGCTGCATATATATTTTCATCATATATAAAGTGATTGGTGAATTGCGGCAGGTTTACCCAATCACCTGTAGCATCTTGTTCTTCAACAGCATAGTCGTTATCTATTACGCGCATCTGGGCTTTTACACCTGCCTCGAGCTTAGCCTTGCCGCCAAATGGATGGTAATAATCTGCCTGAAACTCAAAACTCTTTTGCAATTCATCGTTCAATGTTTGCTGAAAAATTTCATCTGCATATACACCGTCAATATCGAATAAAGTAAGCTCTGAAATCTTTGCCTTTTGGTCTTCAAAATCATTGCTGTAGCGGATGCTGGCCGTCAGGAGTTGGTCTTTCTTATCGAATTGTTTACGGTAGTATAGGTTGTATTCCAATACAGGCGAAAACTCCTTGTGTTTTTCAACGCGCTGTGTCTGATTTGTTAAAACATCTTGGGGCAAATAGTCACTGTAAGTAACAGATGCCCTGCTATATTGGTCGGAATATCTGTAAAGACCGCTGAATGTAAGCGTGCTTTTTGTGCTGAGGTTGTACTCGGCACCCAGCCTGATGGTATTGCCCAGGCTGTAGCGCATACGTTCATTATCCTGGAGGGTAATGGCAGTGTCAGCCAGTCTGTAAAACTCCTGATAACGTGAGCCTGTTCCGGGCCTTTCCCTGTAATTGAGGGAGTAATTAGCGAAAAAATTGATTTTGGGCAAGCGGTAATTTACGCTGCCACTGATGCCAGCCTGAAATGGCAGGCCGGTTGAAAGGTCGAACGAGCCATTGAAGCCGCTTCTGCGGTCGCGTTTGAGGACGATATTAATAATACCGGAGGAGCCTTCTGCATCATACCGCACGGAGGGATTGGTAACCACTTCAATGCGCTCAATCATGTCGGCTTGCAGGCTGCGCAGGGCGTCGCGGCTGCTAAGGCCAACCAGTCCCGACATTTTGCCATCAATTAAAATCCGGACGCCTTCATCACCGCGTAAACTCACATTGCCATCAACATCTACTGTGATGGAGGGCAGGTTTTCCAGCACATCCATGGCGTTGGTGGCTGTGGCCGTAATATCGCGGCCGATATTGAATACGCGCTTGTCCAGTGTCATCTCCACCTGACTGCGTTCGGCAATTACTTCAACCTCTTCCAGCATACCTGAATCGGGTGAAAGTAACAATTCGCCAATGTCGTAGCTGCTTCTGCCTCTTTTAACCTCAATGTCGGTCAGTGTAATGGTTGTGTAAGCAAGAAACTGTATTTCAGCATAATAATTGCCAGGTTTCAAGTCAATGTTAAAGCTGCCGCCAGGCCCAGTGATACCGCCACCAGCAAAGCTTGAATCGGCAGTGTGGTATATTACAACGGTGGCATATTCAAGGCCCTGGGTTGTTTCGCGATCTTTTACTGTACCTTTAATTCCGGTAGGTTTATCAGAATCGGTTTCGCTTTCAGAGGCGTTGATTGATGCGTTTGAAAAAAAGAGTAAAGTCAGTATAGCTACAAAAAAAGATTTCATAAAATTTGGGTTCTGTAATTAAAGGCATAGAGAAAACAACAGTCGTTGAATCTTGTTCAATTTCAACGGACGTCCATTAAACAACAGGAGGTGCAAAAGTATTCCATGATAATATGGAACGATTGTTAATAAATCTTAAATGGCTGTATTGTTAAAATGGACCAAAGCTTATCAAAAAAATGCATCAA
>CAYTUA010000403.1:0-5010 GCA_964440855.1 uncultured Lentimicrobiaceae bacterium | reverse complement strand
GGTATTCAGGCAGCCGGCATCGACTGGAAACTTGCCGACAATGCCCATTTGATGAGCTGTGCCACTGATTTTAAAAAGGCCATAGGGTTGTTTGGGTGAAAACCTTTTACTCCGCGTTGAGCCAAATACGGCCCAATAAAACAACAAACATATCAAGCTTATAAGCTTGAACAGTGGCTGGCGAAGCTGCCCCTTGATTTGGACAATTTGTTAGATAGAATATTGATAAAATCATAAAAATAAGATGATTTTATTAGACAATTATTCTACTTTTACAGACTCTGACAGAGGGGTTTCGATCAATCAACTTAACTGCCATGCCAAACAAAACCAAAAACCAGTTAGCTGCCGAATTAAAAAAAACAAAAGCTGAGCTTGCTGACCTGCAATCCCGGATCTTAAAGGAACAGACTAGCCTCCATCCAGTTTCAATGGATGAACATGCAACTTATATCAGCAAAAACATACCTTTTGCCTATCACATAATGGATGCCGGTGCAAACATTATGGAAATTAACACTGCCTGGACAAAGCTGCTGGGTTTTGCCGCAGATGAAATACACGGCAGGTATCTGGGTGATTTTGTACACCAAAATAGTGCCAAAAAATTCATTGAACTATTTGAGCAACAAGGCTTTGACAATGAAGCGAATATCCAGCTTAACTTCTGGCACAAGGAAAACAAGGAGGTTTCGGTGGCGCTAAAATGTTTTAAGGAGTTCGATCATACAGGAAAATACCTGCGTACGCATTGCATTCTAAACAAAATTGCAGAGCAAGACTGCAAAGATGCTGCCCTCGACGAAAGTAAAAAGCGATTTTATAACCTGCTGCAAAATGTTACCAATGTTGCCGTTCAAGGATATTTGCTGGACGGAACCACAACTTATTGGAATAAGGCGGCTGAAGCACTCTATGGTTACAAAGCCAAAGAGGCTATTGGCCGCAACCTGATAGACCTGATTATTCCTGATGAAATGCGCAAGGAGGTGAAAAAAGCGATAGCCTGGATGGCTCAAACCGGCAAACCAATTCCTTCGGAGGAGCTGCGATTAAAACACAAAAACGGTTCTTACGTAGATGTGTTTTCGAGTCATACCATCCTGAACCTGCCGGGATCACCGCCTGAACTGTATTGTATTGACATCGACCTGACAAACCGCTTGCAGGCCGAAAGCAAATTAAAACAGTTCACTGAAAGGAACAAAGCCCTGCTTGAGGCCAACCCCGACATGATGTTTTTGCTTAATCCTGAGAACCGCATTATCGATTACCACGCTTCCAACAGGGATGCCCTGTATATCGAACCCGAAGTTTTCTTAGGTAAAAAAGCTGAGGAGGTTTTACCTGCTGAAGTCGCTGAGCTATTTGTCAACAAGGTAAATCAAGTGTTGCAAACCCAACAACCAACACAAGCAGCTTACGAACTTTCTATCATGGGCGAAACACGGCTTTTTGAATCAAGGTTTGTGCCCTGCGGCAAAAACGAAGTCCTTTCAATTGTGAGGGACATAAAAGAAAAAGTTGCAGCCGAAAAGGCACTAAAAGAAAGTGAAAACCGATTCAGGAAAATCCTTGATAATATGCCCGTATTGTTGAATGCATTTGATGAAAACGGTCATTTCATTGTTTGGAACAAAGCTTGCGAAACCAGCACCGGTTACATGGCTGAAGAGATTATTGGAAACCCTGACGCCATGAAATGGCTCTATCCGGAGCCCGAATACCGCCAACAAGTATGGGAAAACTCATCTAAAAAGAATGCTGAAGAAAACATTTTTGATTTGGTTGCAAAAAATGGTGAAAAGCGCAGCATAGCCTGGTTCGACACCTACTTGAAACTGCCCTTGCCGGGCTGGGCATCCTGGGGGCTGGGCATTGATGTAACTGAACAAATCAGGGCCAAGAAAGACTTGATAAGCAGCCAGCAAAACTACAAGCTATTGCAGGAACTGTTCCGCAATATGGCTGATATTATGCCGGATATGGTCTGGGCCAAAGACCTGAACAAGAACTATATTTTTGCCAACCGTTCCATCTGCGAAAACCTGCTCAATGCCAAAGATACGGATGAGCCCATAGGCAAAAATGATATGTATTTTGCTCAACGGGAAAGACACAGCCACCCTGGTGATGCAAGCTGGCACACCTTTGGCGAAATCTGCAGCGACTCTGATTCCATCGTGCTGAAGTCAGGCGAAACAGGTCAATTTGATGAATTTGGCAATGTGAAGGGTAAGTTTTTGTATCTGGATGTGGTAAAAACACCCCTTCGAGATGAATCCGGAGAAATAATAGGCGTAGTAGGAACAGCCCGTGATGTGACCAAAAACAAACAAGCCGAAAAACAGCTGAAAGACAGTGAAGCGAAGCTCAGTTTGGCCATGAAGGTAGCCAATATGGGGTATTGGCAATTTGATCTGGAAACGAACAAAGTAGACTGGTCAGATGACCACAACCAGCTTTTTGGCATAACTGATCATTCTTTCGGCGGTACTTTAGAAGCCGTTTTGAGCTATGTACACCCTGAGGACAGAACTAACAGCGAAAAAAACTTTAAGAAAGCCATTGAACAGGGCAAGCCATACAGTTACCGCTATCGCGTTGTGCATCCGGACGGCACAGTCAGGTGGTTATACTCCTATGGTGAATTTATCAAAGACGATAACAGCAAGCTTACATCCATTTTTGGCATTACCCAGGACATAAGCAAACAAAAGGAAATTGAAGAAAGCCTGTTGTTCGAAACCCGTTTTCGGCAATTATTGATGGATATTTCAGCCCGTTTTATCAATATTCCACTCAACCGGGTTGACGAGGCAGTAAATGAATCGCTTTTTATGATGGGTTTATTCGTGCAGGCTGACCGCTCCTATACTTTTGATTACGACTGGGAAAATGATGTTTGCCACAACACCTATGAATGGTGCAGAGAGGGAATTTCAGCAGAAATCGACAATTTGCAAAACGTTCCGCTGGCCATGATGCGCGCCTGGGTGGTTGCCCACCGGCAGGGCAAGCCCATGTATGTGCCCGATGTGTTCGCTTTGCCGAAAGGACAGGAAAGGGATATACTTGAACCACAGGGTGTGAAAAGTGTTTTGACAGTCCCTAAGATGGATCAGGACAAATGTATTGGATTTGTGGGTTTTGATTCGGTAAATAACCATCATGTGTATTCAGATACGGAGCAGCAATTGTTGAAAATTTATGCCCAGCTGCTAACCAATATTAAACTGCGAATACATACAGAAAAGGAACTGATTGCAGCCAAAGAAAAAGCGGAAGCCAGTGACAAGTTAAAAACGGCTTTTATGCAAAACATTTCGCACGAAATTCGCACGCCTCTCAATCATATAATTGGTTTTAGCGAAATCCTGATATTGGAAGAAACCTCGCAGGACGAGCGCAATAATGTTTTTGAACATATCAAAAAAGGCAGCAACCGCCTGCTCGACACCATAACAGACTATATGGATATTTCCCTGCTCGTTACCGGCAATATGATAGTAAACCCAAAAACCACGTCAATAGCTAAACTGCTTGAAAAACTCCTGCATCAATTCAGCCCCCATTGTCTGGACAAAGGATTAAGCATAGAACTGATAAAAAACGAACAATCTCCCGATGTAAATCTGAAAACTGACCCTGAATTGCTATTAAAACTGCTTAGCCAATTAATCGACAATGCGATAAAATTTACTTTCAAGGGTGGTATTGGGTTTGGATATCAGACCAGGGAAAGCTTTGTGGAGTTTTTTGTAAAAGATACCGGAAAGGGAATCGTTGCCGATAAGCTGGAAATTATTTTTGAGCCGTTCAAGCAAGCGGAAACATTTAACACAAGGGGATACGAAGGCAGTGGCCTTGGACTTTCAATTGCCATGGGAATTGGCCAATTGCTGGGAGGCAAAATACGCGCCGAATCAGTTTACGGCAAAGGATCAACATTTTATTTTTCTTTGCCTTTGATTCCAACTGAGTCGCTGCGAGCTTCGGCAAAACAAACAGCAAAACCACTAAGCCCAGTAACCAACCCCCTCATTCTGATAGCTGAGGATGACGAAACAAACCTGAAGTATCTCAAACTAATTCTTAAAAAAGCAGGATTCGATACTGTTGGAGCCATCAATGGCGAAGAAGCCATTGAAAAAATCCGAACTACTCCTGCCATCAAACTTGTGCTGATGGATATTAAAATGCCGGTGTTGGACGGGATTGAAGCTACCAGGCAGATCAAACAAATGTATCCTCATATACCTGTAATTGCGCTTACAGCCTATGCCCAAGCGGGCGATGAACACAAGGTGTTGCAAGCCGGATGCGATGATTATTTAGCAAAACCTGTTGGCCGCGAAGCCCTTCTGAGTTATGTAAAACGATATGTGAGTAAGGAGTAGCCACGACTACTTTTGAAACACAATATCATTAAGCTATTCTTTTGATTACCTGCCTGCTGATATTAATTTACTTGATTGGCTTTTTTTCGCTAAACAGCGGCCGAAAAACAAAAAAAAGCGATCGCTTTTAACTTTTTTTATAAATTTGTGGCATTAAGCTCAAATTGCAACAATTATGAAAAACATTTTAAAACCGGGGTGCGGCCATCGTATGGCCAAGGCACCGCCTTAAAACAAATTTATTAGCCCATGCAAACAAACAAAACAAGTCATTCTTTATCCTTATTCTGTTGACCCATTTTATACACTTTAGTCATTTTGGTGCATCTTGGGATTTATTTATGGCATACCGCCAAAATATTTTAGTTAGATATATTTTGACGGATTTCAACAGAAAATAGATCTATTCCAGTACTTAGAATATTTCTATATTTTGGAAATCATTCCGTTTATGGGCGATTTGTTTGTTTGTGAAAATTGATATCTGTTTAACTAATATATAGTTAAATGTTTTGGTAAGAATTTTGCTACTACTACTTTTTCTCTTATCACATCAGGTGTACACCAAATTACTTTGACAAACAAACCAAACCAAATGAAATTAAAGTAT